>NZ_BAAGZI010000317.1:0-7034 GCF_054778695.1 Actinocorallia lasiicapitis | reverse complement strand
GATGGTGCGGGCCGGGCGGGCGCACCCCGACCGGGTCGCGATCAGGGGCGGCAGCGCCGGCGGGTTCACCGCGCTCGCGGCCGTCACGCCCGGCACCACGTTCAAGGCCGCGACCTCCTACTACGGGGTCAGCGACCTCACCCAGCTCGTCGCCGAGACCCACGACTTCGAGTCCAAGTACCCGTTCGGGCTGATCGGCCCGATCCCCGGCTACGAACGCACCTACGAGGAGCGGTCCCCGCTCGGCCGCGCCGACCAGGCGTCCTGCCCGGTCCTGCTGCTCCAGGGGCTGGAGGATCCGATCGTCCCGCCCGCGCAGTCCGGCCGGTTCGCCGCCGCGCTCGCCGAGACCAAGACCCCGTACGCGTATCTGACCTTCGACGGCGAGTCGCACGGGTTCCGCCGCGCCGAGACCCTCATCACCTGCCTGGAGTCCGAACTGTCGTTCTACGGGCAGACCCTCGGCTTCACCCCGACCGGGATCCCGCCGCTCACCCTCAAGTCCGGCGACCCGCTCCCCGCCTGACGGGCTCCGCGCACCGCCTGGTCAGAGTTCGGCCAGGCGGCCGGCGAGGAAGGCGCGTTCGGCGTGGTTCTCGGTGAGGAGCAGGTCCTCGGTGTAGGCGTGCCGGGAGCGCCACCGGAACGGCGCAGCACGTCCTTGACCAGGGCGGTCCCCTCCTCGATGGCGTCGTGGTCCCAGCGGGTCCTGTCCTGGTCGGCGAGCAGCACGAGCCGTCCCTGATCGTCGAGCCTGGCCTCCCTGCGGGCGTCGGTCAGCAGGATCAGCGCCAGCAGCCCCGTCACCTCGGGATCGGGGGCCTCGACCAGGTGGTAGCCGCCCAACGCCTCCTTCGGGATCAGCGTGCGTACTCCGTGGCGCGGGACTCGCGGACGACCGTCACCCGGATCTGGCCGGGGTAGGTGAGCTCGTCCTCGACCTGCTTGGCGATGTCGCGGGCGATCACCTGGGCCTGGATGTCGTCGACGGAGTCCGGTTTGACCATCACCCGGATCTCGCGTCCCGCCTGCATCGCGAAGACCTTCTCGACCCCCTCATGGGTGGTCTTGGCGATCTCCTCCAGCCGCTCCAGCCGCTTGACGTACGCCTCCAGCGACTCGCGGCGCGCCCCCGGACGTCCGCCGCTGATCGCGTCGGCCGCCTGGGTGAGGACGGCCTCGACCGTCCTGACCTCGACCTCGTTGTGGTGCGCCTCGATCGCGTGCACGACGTCCTCGTGCTCGCCGTACCGGCGGGCGATCTCCGCGCCGATCAGGGCGTGGCTGCCCTCGACCTCATGGGTGAGGGCCTTGCCGATGTCGTGCAGCAGCGTGCACCGCTTGACCGACTCGACGGGGAGCCGCAGCTCGGCCGCCATGATCCCGCCCAGATGGGCGGACTCGATCAGATGCTTCAGCACGTTCTGCCCGTAGGACGTCCGGTAGCGGAGCCGGCCGAGCAGCGCGATCAGATCGGGGTGCATCTCGGTGATGCCGAGTTCGACCAGGGCGTCCTCACCGGCGCGCACGCACAGGTTCTGGACGTCGGTCTTGCTGCGCTCGTAGATCTCCTCGATCCGGTGGGGGTGGATCCGGCCGTCCAGGACGAGTTTCTCCAGGGTGAGCCGGCCGACCTCGCGCCGCACCGGGTCGAAGCAGCTCAGCAGCACGGCCTCGGGGGTGTCGTCGATGATCAGGTTGACCCCGGTGACGGCCTCGAACGCGCGGATGTTGCGGCCCTCACGGCCGATGATCCGGCCCTTCATCTCATCGTGTGGCAGATGCAGCACCGACACGACCGACTCGGTGGTCTGCTCGCTGGCGACCCGCTGCACCGCCAGGGTGACGATCTTGCGGGCGCGGGTCTCGCCTTCTTCCCTGGCGGCCTGCTCGATCTCCCGGACGGTCAGCGCCGCCTCGCGTTTGGCCTGGTTGCGGATCTGCGCGACCAGCTCGGCCTTGGCCTGCTCGGCGGTGAGCTGCGCGGCCTGCTCCAGCACCTTGGTGCGCTGCTCCTCGGCCGACGCCACGTCCAGCTCGCGTTCGGCGAGCTCCTTGGACCTGTCGTTGAGCCGCTGGACGCGGTCCTCGCCGCGGCGCTGCTCCTCGTCCAGCCGCTGCTCGCGGTCGGCCAGCCGGCTCTCCCTGCGCTCCAGGTCCTCGCGGAGCGCGCGCAGATCGTCCTTGGCCGCGCGTGACTGCTCCGCCAGCTCGGTGCGGGCCTGCGCGACGGCCTCCTCGGCCTGCTGGAGTGCGCGTTCCTCGGCCTGGGCGAGCAGTTCGGGCGACGGTTCACGCCCGTTCGGACGGCGTAGCAGCACCACCGCGAGCAGCACCAGGGAGACGAGCAGCGCCGCTCCCATCACGACGCTCTCCATGGTGAAGTCCTCACCGATCTATAGAAATCCGCTACCGCGGAGTGACTTCATGGTCTCGATCCGGCAACCGTAAGGCGACCGGACTTCAGGGGCAAGCAAAGCACTGGCAATACGGGTGTTCCGTACAGGTCATCCGATACCCGTCACCAGCGGTTCCATGCGTGTGATTTCCCGATGAAGATCCAAAGTAGCCGGGCGTGTCAGGAGCTGACACACTGTGCGACGTGAGGCTGACGGCGTTCTGGAACAAGATGAGACAGCAGTTCGGTGAGGACTACGCCGAGAGCGTCGCCAAGGACTACGTCATCGCCGAACTGGGCGGCCGTACGGCCGCCCAGGCACTCGCCGAGGGCATCGACGTCAAGACGGTGTGGCGTGCGGTGTGCGCGACCTTCGACGTCCCCGACCGGCTCAGATGACGCTGACGGCCGTCACGACACCGATCATCACGTAGGTCACGGCCAGCATCCAGGTGCCGGGGTGGAGCTCGGACTCCCTGCACAGGTCCTTGATCTTCAGGCCGATGATGAAGTTGAAGACCAGCATCGCCAGCACCTGGGCGAGGATCCCGACCAGCCCGTAGACGACCGTGGCGATCAGCCCCTCGGCCAGCGCGGCGTCGGTCGCGTAGATCGACGCCGACACGATCACCCCGACGGTGATCATCGCGGCGGTGGCGAGCAGGGTCGCGTTCGGGTTCCGCTCGTGCCGGATCACCGAGACGAGATGGCCTGGCGTGGCGAGGTCGATGACGTAGAAGCCGACGACGAACAGGACCAGGCCGACGACCGCGTAGGCGACGATGGCGAGGATGTTGTCGCCCAGCACGTCGCCGAAGGCGCTGTCGAGAGCGAGTGCCATGGAGGCTCCTTTTACCGGGGGATTCTGTGGGGGACGAAGGACGAGGTGTCGTCGGTGATCAGACCGGAGGTCTCGCGGATGCCGATGCCGGCCGCTTCCTCGCCGACCACCCACGCGCCGATCACCGGATGCTGGCCGTCGAAGTCGGGCAGCGCCTGGAACTCCTGGAAGACATGCCCCTCGGCGCCGTACCGGCCCTCGGTGGCCTGCCGGAAACCCGGAGTGACGATCTCCATCGCGGCGCCCTCGCGGCCCAGCAGCGGCTTCTTGATGTAGGACTTCATGTTGCCGGGCGTGTCGAGGTAGGCGCGCAGCAGATTGGGATGGTTCGGGAACAGCTCCCAGAGCACGACCAGCAGGCCCTTGTTCGACAGGAGCATCTTCCACATCGGCTCGACCCAGTCGGTCTCGTCGATGTGGGCGCCGAACTCCTCGGCGACGATCCACTCCCACGGGTAGAGCTTCCAGAGCGTCTTGATCTCGTTGAGCGCGTTGTCGCGGAAGTCATGGCCGTCCCAGCCGATGTCCTGCATGGTGATGCCGACGCCCAGACGGCCCGCCTGCTCGGCGGTCTCCTTCATATAGGCGGCGGTCATGAACTCCTCGCCCGACTCGTCGTCCTCGGTCCACGCGAAATGGACGGGGCCCTGACGCAGCGGAAGCGCCTTCCAGCGGTCGACGAGCCGTTCGTGGAGGGAGTTCCACTGGTCGTCGGCGGGGAAGACGTCCTCCTTCCAGAACCACTGGATGATCGAGGTCTCGACGAGGGAGGTCGGGGTGTCGGCGTTGTACTCCAGCAGCTTCGGCGGGGCGACGCCGTCGTAGCGCAGATCGAACCGGCCGTGGACGTGCGGGTCGCGCCGCCGCCACGACGCCTCGATCGCGGGGACGATCCGGTCGGGGATGCCGAGGACGTCGTAGCGGCCGGACTTGACGATGTAGGCGGCTGCCTCCATGCACATCCGGTGGAGCTCCTCGACGGTCTCCTCCAGGCGCAGCACCTCGTCCATCTCGAAGGTGTAGTGCACCGACTCGTCCCAGTACGGACGGGTCAGGTTCTCCGGATGGGACGTGCGGTGGTAGGCCAGCCCCTGCGCCTCGATGAGCTGCTCCCAGCCCGTCCTGGGCTCGGACCTCTGCCTGCGCACGGTCAGCTTCCGCCGCTGCCGGAGCCGCCGAAACCGCCCTTGCGGATGGTCGAGCCGCTGCTGGTCTTGATGCCGCCCTTCTTCGGGCGGAGCGTGGTGCCGCCGGAGATGTGGCTGCCGTTGCGGTGGTAGGCGTTGTAGTACCAGAACGTGCTGTGCGTGGAGCCGTTGCTGGAGTAGGTGCCGCCGTCGTCGTCGCAGTACCTGTCGGGGACGACCTCGTAGTCGCCCTTGGCGTCGGGGCCGATCACGCAGTCGGCGGTCGAGTCGTCCTCGAACGGGTCGCAGGCGACGAAACCCCAGGTGGCCAGAGCGGCGGAGACCACGCCCAGCGCGCCGATCTTGACCGCGCGCGAGCTCAGACGACGCTCTGACATGGGGGTCCCTCCGGTGGAAGCGATGCCCGGAAATCCTAGTAGGGCATATGTCACTCATGTGACTACTTCTGCATCACTTCGGTTCCGAATGACGCGGAATCGGGACGGCCCGGAATCAGGTCGGGTCCGGGAGGTGGAAGTAGAGGTCCCCCACGTCGGCTCCGGCGGCCAGTTCGCTCACCTGGCCGTCACCGACCTCCACCACCCGCCACCGGCCGTCGGCGCGGCGGGCCAGATCCGTGGTGACGAAACGGCAGCCCAGCGAGCGGACGGCCGGGCGGACGTGCTCCAGCTCCGGATCCGGGACGTCGTCGGGGGCGTCGGGATGCGGGCCGACCAGGACCGGTTCGCCGTCCACCCACCACACCCGGCACTCCGCGGCGCCCAGCGGCTCGAACTGGCGCAGCACCAGACCGCCGGCCAGGAACGCGCCCTGGAGCTCGATCATCCGGGCGACGGACGCGGCCAGGGCGTCGGCGTCGCGCAGTTCGGGGATGTAGCAGGCCTCGTGCCACTCGTGCTTGCGGGACTTCACATAGTCCTTGATCAGGCCGGGGCCCGGGGGAAGCAGTTCGGCGGCCGCGCGCAGGGCCGCCGCCGACGGGAGCTCGTGCGGGTTCAGCGGCAGCCAGGAGCTCTTCGGGGTGAGCCCGGCGAACGTGTCGTACCAGCCGGGGAGCTCGTGGGCGCGCTGGTAGCCGTCCGGCGGGGTCATCAGCGGGGTGCCGCGCGCGGCGAGCGCCTTGGACAGGTCGTGGTACTCCGCCGAGGTGACCATCCAGCCGCGGTACCAGACGGGGCCGAGCGACCGCGGCACCCGCTTGACGGCCTCCGCGGTCTCGCCGTGCTGCAGGAGATCGTGGTCGAGCAGGACGGGGGTGCCTCCGGTGGCGCGCACCGTGTCGGCCTCGCGGGCGAAGTGCTCGTCCACCCGCCTCGGATCGAGGGGGTCTCCGCAGAAGAGGACGGTCAGGGTCATCGGTTGGCCCCCGGGAAGATCGCCTGGCTCGCGGTAAGCGTACGTCGCTTTTGGGTGACTCCGCAGCCGTATTCCCGGACGAATCAGCGAGCCTGTCCGTGATCGAATGGATGTTCGGTAGAGTGTCCTCCGCGACGGGGCCGCATTTTGTCAGTGGGCTCTCGTACCGTCGGTTCCAACATGACGAAGACGACGAAGACTCCGACCCGACAGGGGCAGACCATGGCACCAGGAAACGACCGCGAGAAGGCCCTCGAGACGGCCCTCGCCCAGATCGAGCGGCAGTTCGGCAAGGGCTCGATCATGCGCCTCGGCGAAGACGTGCGCGTACCGATGGAAGTGATCCCCACCGGGGCCATCTCCCTCGACATCGCGCTGGGCATCGGCGGCCTGCCGCGCGGCCGCGTCATCGAGGTGTACGGCCCGGAATCCTCCGGTAAGACGACCGTCGCGCTGCACGCCGTCGCCAACATGCAGAAGAAGGGCGGCATCGCCGCCTTCGTCGACGCCGAGCACGCCCTCGACCCCGACTACGCCGAGAAGCTGGGCGTCGACACCAACGCGCTGCTGGTCTCCCAGCCCGACACCGGCGAGCAGGCGCTGGAGATCGTCGACATGCTGGTGCGCTCCGGCGCCGTCGACCTGATCGTCATCGACTCCGTGGCGGCCCTGGTGCCCCGCGCCGAGATCGAGGGCGACATGGGCGACAGCCACGTCGGCCTCCAGGCGCGGCTGATGTCGCAGGCGCTGCGGAAGCTGACCGGCGCGATCAACCAGACCAAGACCACCGTGATCTTCATCAACCAGCTGCGGGAGAAGGTCGGCGTCATGTTCGGCTCGCCCGAGACGACGACGGGCGGCCGGGCGCTGAAGTTCTACGCCTCCGTCCGGCTCGACGTGCGCCGGATCGAGACCCTGAAGGACGGCACCGAGCCCGTCGGCAACCGGGTCCGGATCAAGGTCGTCAAGAACAAGGTCGCGCCGCCCTTCAAGGTCGCCGAGTTCGACCTGCTGTACGGCGTCGGCATCAGCCGCGAGGGCGGCCTGATCGACCTGGGCGTCGAGCACGGCTTCGTCCGCAAGTCGGGCGCCTGGTACACCTACGACGGCGACCAGCTCGGCCAGGGCAAGGAGAACGCCCGCAAGTACCTGAAGGAGCACGCCGACACCGCCGAGGAGATCGAGAAGCGAATCAAGGAGAAGCTCGGCGTCGGCCCCCGTGTCGACGCCCCCGCGGACGCCGCGGCGCCCGAGGCTCCGGCCGCCGCCGAGGCTCCGGTCCCCCCGGCCC
>NZ_BAAGZI010000316.1:0-7045 GCF_054778695.1 Actinocorallia lasiicapitis | reverse complement strand
GCGGGTGGCACCGGCCAGTGGGGAGGGGGCACGTACACCCAGCCGGGCGGGACGGCGCCCGGCGCAGGCGGGGCGGGGGCCGGTGGAGGCGGCTGCGCGGGAGGCAGGGCGGACGGGACTGGAGGCGCGAGGAGAGTGCTGACGAGAGCGACGACGGTCTGGGCGTCGTCGGCATGGAGATTGCCGAAATCTTCCTCATTTCCCGATATATCAGTAATTGAGAGGAACCAGCGCTGTTGGTAGGAGGGTTTGGCGTCCAGCGATCGCATGTTCTCGACGCGCAGCTCGAGGCCGAATCCTTGGTGCGCGAGATCGGTGTCGCGGAAGGCGGCCACCCGGCGGTCGGTGACGAGCAGATGGGTCAGCTTCGGGGCGGCCTTGACGGTCGCCACCAGCGCGGACACCGGCTCGCCCGGGTCGAGCCAGGGCACGAGCAGGGCCCATTGGTCCGCTCGCAGTGTGGGCCTGAGTTCCACTCCCACATAAGGCTGATCGATCACTTCTCCCCTTTTCGTCACCGGCGCGGCCGCATTTCACGGTAGGGAGAGAAATCGGCGATCCGGTAACAGATGAGTCTCCGATATGACGCAGGTCACGTTTTCAGGTGGGGGGTGGTGGGTTACGTTCGGGGCGACCGAAACCGCGGGAGCCTGAGGCATCGGGCTGAGAGGGTGGCTGACGCGGCCGCCGACCGTTGAACCTGACCGGGTAATGCCGGCGTAGGGAGAGGCGGCTTTTCATGTCTGTTTCCTGGCACAAGTCGTATGTCGTGGGATCGCGCGACGATCTGCGGGTGCCGCAGAAGAAGGTGCACCTCACCAACGGCGAGTCGATCTCGCTGTACGACACCTCGGGGCCGCACACCGACCCCGGGATCACCGTCGACGTGCGCGAGGGGCTGCCCCCGCTGCGCGCCGGGTGGATCGCCGAACGGGCCGACACGGCGCCCTACGAGGGGCGGGCGCCGCAGCCGGGCGACGACGGGCGGCGCGACCGGGAGGCGCCGTCGACCGGATTCCCCGGACGGAGACCGCTGCGCGCGACCGGGGCGCCCGTCACCCAGCGGGCGTACGCCCGGCGGGGGATCGTGACGCCCGAAATGGAGTTCGCGGCGCTCCGCGAGGACGTCGACGTCTCCGTCGTGCTCGAAGAGCTGGCCGCGGGACGGGCCGTGCTCCCGGCGAACGTCAACCATCCGGAGATCGAGCCGATGATCATCGGCTCGCGGTTCCTCGTGAAGATCAACGCCAATATCGGCAACTCGGCCGTGACCTCCTCGATCGAGGAGGAAGTCCACAAGATGACCTGGGCGACCCACTGGGGCGCCGACACGATCATGGACCTGTCGACGGGGCGCGACATCCACACCACCCGCGAGTGGATCCTGCGGAACTCGCCGGTGCCCGTCGGGACCGTCCCGCTGTACCAGGCGCTGGAGAAGGCCGGCGGGGAGCCCGCCGACCTCACCTGGGAGCTGTTCCGCGACACCGTCGTCGAGCAGGCCGAGCAGGGCGTCGACTACATGACCGTCCACGCGGGCGTGCTGCGGGAGTACGTCCCGCTGACGGCGGGCCGCAGGACCGGGATCGTGTCGCGCGGCGGCAGCATCATGGCGGCCTGGTGCCAGGCCCACCGGGAGCAGAACTTCCTGTACACGCGCTTCCGCGAACTCTGCGAGATCTTCGCGGCCTACGACATCACCTGGTCGCTCGGCGACGGCCTGCGCCCCGGCTGTGTCGCCGACGCCAACGACGAGGCCCAGTTCGCGGAGCTCCGCACCCAGGGCGAGCTCACCGCGATCGCCGCCGAGTACGACAACCAGGTCATGAACGAGGGTCCCGGACATGTCCCGATGCACAAGATCAAGGAGAATGTCGACCTGCAGAAGGAGCTCTGCGGCAACGCGCCCTTCTACACGCTCGGCCCGCTGACCACGGACATCGCGCCCGGCTACGACCACATCACCAGCGCCATCGGCGCCGCGATGATCGGCTGGTACGGCACGGCGATGCTCTGCTACGTCACCCCGAAGGAGCATCTGGGCCTGCCGGACAGGGACGACGTGAAGACGGGCGTCATCACCTACAAGATCGCCGCCCATGCCGCGGACCTCGCCAAGGGCCACCCCGGCGCCCAGGCCTGGGACGACGCCCTGTCCGACGCCCGCTTCGACTTCCGCTGGGAGGACCAGTTCAATCTGGCCCTCGACCCGGACACCGCCCGCTCCTTCCACGACGAGACCCTCCCCGCCGCCCCCGCCAAGACCGCCCACTTCTGCTCGATGTGCGGCCCCAAGTTCTGCTCCATGCGCATCTCCCACGACCTCCGCACCATGGCCACCCACCAACCCCCTGAAACCCTGTCCACGGACCGCACCCACCTCCCCCTGGCCGACTCGGACACCTGAGGACGCGTTACGGCAGAGCCGGACCGATGCCGCCCAAGCCGTCATCCCTGATCCGGCGACACGGTCGAGAAGACGAGCAGTCGACCGGCGCCGACCTAGGGGCCGGTCTCGGGGTGGCTCCCCAGTGCACACGCGTCGCCGAGATCCCAGCATGGTGCCGTCCATGAAATTTTCAGAGCGCCTTTCACGGCGCCATGGGGAGGATCGATGAAGCGTCTGGCTCACCAGATGGCCTACTGGGGTACGGGAGTGGCCGTGGCCGCCTCGGTCGTGGCCGTCGGCCCTGCGGCTCACGCCGTCAGGACCCAGCACAAAGTCATGATCATCGCGGATCATTTCAGCGGGCAGCCCGCCATCTCCTACTTCGGCAGCGAGGATCCCGACACCATCAGCGTCTCCGTCGGCGATGACGACATCGTGTTCACCGCCGCCAACGCCTCGTCCGTGACGATCGACAACAGCAACTATTCGACGTACGACTGCAGCCACACCAGCTCCACCACCATCACGTGCCCGAGCCACGTCCAGACCCCGACCAACCTCCTCAAGGTCGAATCCGTCGCCATCGTCACCTGGGACGGCGCCGACACCATCACCGCCAGCGGCCAGGGCTCGGTCTACGGCACGAGCGGCTTCAGGCCGATCCAGCTCAGCATCGGAAGCTGGGAGGGTGACGACACCATCACCGCCGGCGGCTACTCGCGGGTCACCGCGGGTGACGGCGCCGACACCATCACCAGCGGAGCCGGCCCCGCCGCGGGCTCCGGCTCCTTCTACAAGGACACCATCGACGCCGGAGACGGCGACGACACCATCAGGTCCTCCACCCCCGACCCCGACCAGGTCAACGACCCCGACCAGATCACCTGCCGCGGCGGCGACGACACCGTCTACAAGGACGGCACCGACACCCTCATCGACCCCGCCAACTGCGAACACCTCTACTAAACCACCGCCCCTCAGGAGGGGACGGCGGCGCGCGCGGACCCCGTCCCCGACGCACGGGCTCGGTTCTCCGAGCCCGTGCGAGCCGGCACGGAACCGCCGCAGCACGTCAGGCCCGGTGCGGCGGCCTTGGCCACCGCACCGGGCCTACGATCGTTCGGGAAACGCAGGGCCGGCCGGTCCTTGGCGCGTTGAGGACCGGCCGGCCGGGTCCGCGAAGGCCGGACCAGTCCGACCGGCTTCGCGGAGACTCGGGCGCTGCGCGCCGCAGGTCATCTGTCGGCTTTGGCTCCGAAGAAGTCGCCGCCCTTGCGCTTCACGTTGTCCGTGCCCCAGTCCCTGTTCCGCGCCATCGGGGCCAGCCGGGGGATGTGCTTGGAGCAGTGGATGTAGGCCTCCTCCACGGTGACCAGGACCCAGCGCTCGGGACGGCGCCCGGGGACGTCGGGCTCGGGGATCTCGGGATACCGCTCACGCATCAGCGCGTCGTCGACCAGTTCGGCCTTCCCGTTGACGTGCAGGCCGATGACGTCCTGGATGAAATCCACGAAGAGAATGCCGACGTGCCCGTTCTCCGAGATGTTCCCGCAGCTCGCCATCACACCGTTTCCCCGGTACTCGGGATAGGTCACATGACGTTCGTCGAGGACCCGCATGAATCCGCGGGGCCCCGCCCGGAAAGTCGCGTCGCATTCGCCGTGGGCGTCCGCGGTCGCTATGAAGGCCATTTCCTGCCGCAGGACGAATTCCCGCATCCGGACGTTGAGGTGGTCCAGCACCTGTTCGGAATAGAATCTGTCGGCCCGCGCCACCGAGCCGATCTCGACTTGCAGGCAGTGCTCTCCCGCCGACCCGGGCCGCGTCTCGGCCGCGAGGCCGTCAAAGACCTCTTGCATGGGACACCATCCTCCGCCGGGTGAATCCCGGCACACATATCTGGCTCATTTGATTCTCAGGCGACGGACCGCGGCATGACAGTGGAACCGTTACTCAATGCTTCGAATCCTGCGAGGAGCGACCGCACGGTCTCCCGGCAGCCGCCGCATCCGGTCCCCGCCCGGGTGTGCGCCGTGACTTCGGGCACGCTGCGCGCGCCCTGCTGCCAGCAGCGCTTGATCGTTGATGTGGTGACGTTGTTGCAGAAGCAGACGACGTCGTCGTCCGCCGGACCCTCCGCTCCGGCGGAGCCGATTCCGTCGAAGAGCAGCCCCAGATGGTCGCCGGGCAGCTCGCCCGCCCCCTCGAACAGCCGGGCAAGGGTGCCCGCGGTGCTGGTCTCGCCGAGCAGGATCGCGCCGACGAGCCGGCCGTCCCTGAGGACGACCTTCTTGTAGGTGTGGCGTGCCGGGTCGGCGTACTGCAGGACCTCCACGTCCGGATCGGCTTCCGGGTCGTACGGGTCGTGGTCGATCTCGCCCATCGACGCCAGGTCGACGGCCGAGGCCTTGAGCCGCGTCAGCAGCTTCGAACCCGCATACCGGGCCGCGGGGTCCGTGCCGGTGAGCAGGTCGGCGAGCACGGTGGCCTGCTCCCAGGCCGGTGCGACCAGACCGTAGACGGTCTCGCCGAACTGGGCGCAGTCGCCCAGGGCCATCACGTCCGGGTCGCTCACCGAGACCATCCGGTCGTCCACGACGACGCCGCGGTCGACGGCCAGACCCGCGGCGCGGGCCAGCCCGGTCTCGGGGAGGACGCCGCAGGCGACCACCACCAGTTCGGCCGGCAGCAGCTCGCCGCAGGACAGCCTGACCCCGCTCGCCCCCGCCGCGCCGACCTCGATCCCGTCGACCTGGGCGGACAGCCGCAGGTGGAGGCCCTGACGCCGCAACGTCCGGGCGAGCACCTGGCCCGCCTGCCGGTCGAGCTGGCGTTCCATCAGGTGCCCCACCAGATGGACGACGGTCACGTGCAGCCCGCGGTCGGCGAGCCCGCGGGTGGCCTCCAGGCCGAGCAGCCCGCGGCCGACCACGATGACGCGTTTGGCGTCCCGTGCCGCCGCCGAGATCAGATCGCAGTCCGCCAGGGTGCGGAACACGGCCACTCCGGCCGGCAGCCCTCCGGCGGCCAGCACACCGGTGTGTTCCTGGCCGGTCAGCACCGGGATCGGCGGCACCAGCGCCCTGCTCCCGGTCGCCAGGACCAGCCGGTCGTAGGCGGTGCGGCTGCCGTCCGAGGCGAGGACCACACGCTCCTGCCGGTCGATGCCGGTCACGCACACGCCCTGGCGCGCGTCCACGCCGTGCTCGCGGTACCAGGACGGCGCGACCAGCTCGAGCTCGTCGGCCCTGGTCTTGCCGGCCAGGACGTTCGACAGCATGACCCGGTTGTAGGCGTTGCGGTCCTCGGCCCCGAAGACGGTCAACGGCGTCTCGGCGTCACGGCGGCGGATCTCGGTGAGCAGCCGGGAACCCGCCATCCCGTTGCCGACGACGACGATCGGTCTCATGACGATCGGTCCCATACCGCCTCCTCGAGGAAGGGCTCGATGCGCACGGCACACGCCTTGAACTCGGGCATTCCGGAGATCGGGTCGAGTACCGGGTTGGTCAGAAGGTTGGCCCGGCCGGAGCCCGGCCAGTGGAAGGGCATGAAGACCGTGTCCGGGCGGATCCCCTCGGTCAGCCGTGCCCGCGCGAGGGCGCCGCCGCGCCGGCTGGTGATCCGGACCCGCTGCCCGTCGGCGAGGCCGAACCGCCGGGCCGTGTCGGGATGGATCTCGCAGTAGACCGAAGGCTCGGCCTCGGTCAACGTCCTGATCCGCCGGGTCTGGGCGCCCGACTGGTAGTGCGCCATGACCCGTCCCGTGGTCAGCACGACCGGGTAGTCCTCGTCGACGTCCTCCGCCGGGCCCCGGTGTTCGACCGGAACGAGCCTGGCCTTCCCGTTCGCCGTGGCGAAACGGTCGAGGAAGAGCCGGGGAGTCCCGGCGTGGTCGGCGGACGGACACGGCCAGTACACCCCGCCCTCGGTCTCGAGCCGCTCGTAGGTGATGCCGGAGTAGTCGGCCGGGCCGCCCTCGCTCGCCCGTGCCAGCTCGGTGAAGACCTCCTCCGGCTCCACGGGCCAGCTTCCGGGCGCCCCGAGACGGTCGGCCAGCGACGCCAGGATCTCCAGGTCGGAACGCACCCCGGGCGGTGGCGGCAGCGCCGGGCGGCGTCGCAGAACCCGGCCTTCCAGGTTCGTCATCGTCCCCTGCTCCTCGGCCCACTGCGTGGTCGGCAGCACCACGTCGGCCATCGCGGCCGTCTCCGAGAGCACGAAGTCCGCGACGACCAGGAGGTCGAGCTCGGCCAGCCGCCGCTCGACCTGACGTGCCGCGGGCGCCGACACCACCGGGTTCGACCCGAACAGCACCATCGCCCGTGGGCCGTCCGCGGTGCCGAGCGACATCAGCAGGTCGTAGGCCGACCGGCCGGGGCCGGGCAGCACGGACGGGTCGACGCCCCAGACCGAGGCGACGTGGGCGCGGGCTTCGGGGTCGTCGATCCTGCGGTAGCCCGGGAGCTGGTCGGCCTTCTGCCCGTGCTCGCGTCCGCCCTGGCCGTTGCCCTGCCCGGTCAGGCATCCGTAACCGCTCCCGGGCCGGCCCGGAAGGCCCAGGACCAGGGCCAGGTTGATGAAGGCCGTGGCCGTGTCCGTGCCCGAGGCGTGCTGCACGGCGAGGCCACCCCCGTCGACGTGCTGTCGGTGAAC
>NZ_BAAGZI010000315.1:0-7050 GCF_054778695.1 Actinocorallia lasiicapitis | reverse complement strand
CCAGGGCCGTCGCGCCCGAGCCCAGGGCCAGCCGGAGCTCCCGGACGGCCGCCCGCGACGCCAGCGCGCCCGAACCGTCGGCGGGGCCCGTCACCCCGTCGCAGACGATGAGCTGGAGCACGCCTTCGCCGTCCCGGAAGACCTCGAAGGAGTCCTCGTTGTCCAGGGACGGTTCGTAGCCCGCCTTGCCCGAGCCGACCGCGGTCTCGGCCGCGGACCTGGTCAGGATCGGGCCGCAGGACCGGGCCGTCACCGTGGCGTGCACCCGGGCCGCGTTGCCGCCGCCGAACAGGGCGTGGACGATCGCGTCGAGCCCGTGCGGGATCACCCCGGCGTGCAGATCGAGCAGGTCGAGCGCATCGGGAAGATCACGTGGGGGGCGTCCGACGGCGATCTCGACCAGCGCGGAGGTGACGGTCCAGGCGTCGCGTTCGCGTGCGCCCGGGGTGTCCGCGACGGGGAAGACGGTCGCGCCGGGCGGCGGCACGCTGAGCACCTGCCACCGCTCGTCGGGGCTCCAGCGCAGCGCCCACAGGCAGCCGGGGCCCGTCTCGCCGATGGCGCGGGCCAGCAGCGGCCAGAGCCCGTCGAGCTCGTCCATCAGCAGCGCCGCGGGCAGCGCCAGCTCAGGCAGCGGAGGCCGCGGCCAGCCGAGCTCCACGGTCGCGCGCACAGTCCCCGGCATCCGACCTCCGACATCGAGCACCTCATAGTCGGCCGCGGGCGCGACCGCCGTCAAGGTCAGGGCGTGTAGCAGGGTTTGGTGAGCTGGTACTGCTTCGCGGTGTCGCCTTCGTAGAAGTCCCTGACGACCTTGACGCCCGTGTGCTGCGCCTGGTCGATCCGCCCGATGACGGTCCCGCGGAAGCCCCGCTGGGTCGGGTCGCTCGTGGACCCGCCGGCGCCCTTCGGCAGGAGGCCGTCGTAGTCGACGGCCCCGAGGTTCTGGACCGCGTCGTACAGGCGGGGCCTGGTGAGCTTCCCGGTCGCGGCCGTCTTCTCCAGCGCCGCCTTCAACGGCACCGAGAACGCCCATCCGCTGACGAACGAGTCGTCGGGGTTGGTGGCGGCGGACGCGCCGACGGCGGTGCGCATCGCGGCGTGGCCCGGCGAGTCGGTGGCGAACGGACGCCACGGCATGGTGTGCCAGAACTGCTGCTCGTACACCTTGCGGAGCGGTTCCTTCGCCGACAGCAGGGTCACCGAGAAACTCGGGTAGGTGCCGAGGTAGCGGCCGCGGTAGCCCTGCGCGTACGCGCCCTGGACGATCGCCTCGGTGTCCCTCGGGCTGGTGGTGAGGACCACGACCGACGGCTTCTTCCTGACGATCTCGCGGATCACCGGCTGGGTCGCGCCGGGCGTCACCGGCCTGTCCCAGGCCATCAGGGTGTGGGCGCGGGCCGCGACCTGCGCGCCCTTCTGGGCGTCGCCGCCGTAGTCGCCCGGGTAGTGCACGGCCATCACGGACTTGACCGGATAGGCGGGCTTCTCGCGGGGGAAGCTCTCGACGGCGAAGTCGACGGCGTTCATCGACTCGACGCAGTAGCTGTTCCCCGACTCCAGGATGTTGTCCTCGAACGACCACTGCGACGTCCAGCTCATCGGCACCCCGATGATCGAGTCGCGTTTCATCTCGGGCAGCACCGCGGCGATCTGCGCGGAACCGAGCAGCTGGGCGTAGGCGAAGACCTTGTCGCGGGTCTCCTTGAACGCCTCGACGAACGGCGGCACCAGGTAGCGGGTGTCGCGGGTGAAGCTGACGATGTTGACGTCGTAGCCGCCGATGCCGCCGTCGCGGTTGACCTTGTTCCAGAACGCGCGCTGCGCCTCGGTCGCGGGACCGGCGATCGACGCGAACGGTCCCGACCGGTCGGTCAGGATGCCGAGGTAGATACAGCCGTTGTCCTGGTTGACGGCGTTCGGGCAGGGCTTGTCGGTGATGCCGGGCGTGCCGGCGGGCGCTTCGGCCCTGCCCCGGCCGCCCGAGCAGGCGGCCAGCACGACCGTCAGGAGGGCGGCCAAGGCTGCGCGCTTCACGCCGGAGTTCTTTCCAGGACGTGCCGGACCAGCGTCACCAGGGCGTTCTTCGCCGACTCCCGGTTCCTGGCGTCGGTCAGGATGATCGGCACCCGGGGGTCGAGGTCGAGGGCGTTCCGGACGTCCTCGGTGTCGTAGCGCTTCGCGCCGTCGAACACGTTGACCGCGATCACGAACGGGAGCTGCCGCTCCTCGAAGTAGTCCACGCTGGAGAAGCAGTCGGCGAGCCGGCGGGTGTCGGCCAGCACGATCGCGCCGAGGGCGCCGTGGGCGAGTTCGTCCCACATGAACCAGAACCTGTCCTGGCCGGGAGTCCCGAACAGGTAGACCGACAGGCCGTCACGGAGCGTGATGCGGCCGAAGTCCATGGCCACCGTGGTGGTGGTCTTGTCCTGCACGAGGCCCGTGTCGTCCACGCCCTCGCTCTTCTCGGTCATCAGCGCTTCGGTGCGTAGCGGCCTGATCTCGCTGACCGCGCCCACGAGGGTCGTCTTGCCCACGCCGAAACCGCCCGCGATCATGATTTTGATCGCGACGGGCTCGTCGGGGCTATAGCGCGCTGAGTCCATCGATCACTTCCTTGAGCAGTCGCGCGTCGGGGAGACGCGACACAGAGGCGGGCTTCCGCAGCCGGACCAGGCCGTGCCGGAGAAGATCGCCGAGGAGGACGCGTACGACGTCCACCGGAAGATCCAGGTCGGAGGCGACTTCCGCCACCGAAAGGGATCCGGCGCATAGCCTACGTATCATCAGGTGTTCGGGCGAAAGGTCCATTTTCAGGGTGGCCTGGAATTCGGTGGCGTCGACGAGGCTGACCAGATCGATCTCCTCGTCGCCGCGGGTCCGTCCGCCCGTCAGCGCGTACGGGCGGACGATGGGGCCTGCCTCATCGTCCACCCACTCCAGGTCCGCCCATTCGTCCATCGGGTCAGCGCGGGTCCGCCGAGAGGAACTCGCCGACGCGGCTGACGAGCAGCGCCATCTCGTAGGCGATGACACCGACGTCGGCGCCTTCCTCGGCCAGCAGGGCCAGGCAGGCGCCCTGCCCCGCGGCCGTCACGAACAGGAACCCGGACTCCATTTCGACGATGGTCTGCCGGACCCCGCCGCCCCTGAAGTGGTCGGCGGTGCCGCGGGCCAGGCTCTGGAAGCCCGACGCGACGGCCGAAAGACGTTCGGCGTCCTCCCTGCCCAGCCCCCGCGAGGAGGCGACGCGCAGGCCGTCCGCCGACAGCACCACGATGTGCCGGGCCTCCACGACCCGCTCCAGCATGGAATCCAGCAGCCAGTTCAGCTCGCCGCCCGGCTTGCCCGTGCCGGTGGTCGCGCTCATGTCAATGCTCATCGTTGGTCCCCTCAGATCTTCCTGCCGACTCTTCGCGCCCACGGCGCCAGCCCTGCTGCATCCGCGACAGCACGTCCCGTGCCTCCTCGGGACTGCGGACGCCGGGGTCCGGCACCTCTTTCGGCTCCACTGCCACGGCGCGGCGGCGGGTGCGCTGCGGCAGTTCCCCCTCGACGTGCACGACCGCCGGCGCCTCCCGGTGGGCTTCCACCGGGGCGGGCGGGGTGCGGACCGGTTCCGGGCGGGGCTCCGGAAGGTCCTCGACCTGAGTGATCAGGCCGGATGGGAGCAGTGCGATCGCGGTGATCCCCCCGTAGGGGGACGGCCGCAGCGCCACCTTGATGCCGTGCCGCTGGGCGAGACGGGCGATGACGAACATGCCGAGCCGTGCCGAGTCGAACAGGTCGAACTCGGGTGCTTCGGCGAGGGTCTGGTTGAGGCTGGCGAGCTTCTCGCCGTCCATGCCGAGGCCGCGGTCCTCGATCTCGACGGCCAGCCCGTGCGCGACGCGCTGCGCCGTCACCTGGACGCGCAGCTCCGGCGGCGAGTACATGATCGCGTTCTCGATCAGTTCGGCCAGCAGATGGATGACGTCGGCGGCGGCCGTCCCGCTCAGCGCGAGCGTCTCGGGCAGCGGCGGGATCTTGACGCGCTGGTAGTCCTCGACCTCGGCGACGGCGGCGCGCACCAGGTCGACCAGCGGGACGGGACGGCGCCAGGTCCGGCCTGCGGGCTTTCCGGCCAGGATGACCAGACCTTCGGCGTGCCGCCGCATCCGGGTGACGAGATGGTCGATGGCGAACAGGTCGGTGAGCTCGTCGGGGCCCTTGGCCTTGCGCTCCATGCCGTCCAGCAGGCGGAGCAGCCGCTGGAGCAGCACCTGGTTGCGGCGGGCCAGGTTCACGAACACCTCGCCGAGGCCGCGCCGGGCGGCCGCCTCGCTGACGGTCGCCGCGACGACCGCGCGCCGCGCCACCGCGAACGCGTCGTACACCTGGGCGACCTCCCGGACGGCGAAGTCGCCTCGTGGCGCGCCGAGGTCGGGGTCGATCTCCTCGCCGCGCTGGACCAGCTCGGCGATGGAGGGCAGCCGCTCGGTGGCGAAGCTCTCGACCGTCCTGACCATGATCCGGTTCTCGCGGACCAGCCGGCGGCCCATCCGGACTCCGACCGTCACCGAGACGACGACCGCGAGCAGCCCGAGGCCGCCCGCCAGACCGAGGCGGAGCAGCACGGAGCTCGCGTTGTCGGCGGCCCGCTCGTTGATGCCGGCGCGGGTGTCGTCCTCGAACGCGACGAGCCGGTTGAGCATCGCCTCGGACGCGGCGTGCCAGCGGCCCGGCTCGATCGCGAGCTGGGCGGTGCGCTGCCGGGCGACGGCCCGTTCGAGCGAGGCGAACACCGCGTAGTCGCTGCTGGCGAGGAGTTCGGCGAACCGTCCGCGGTCGGCGGCGGGCAGCGCGGCCGCCAGTTCCGGCCAGCGGAAATCGTGGGCGCCCATTTTCTTGATGAAGGTGACCTGGTCGTCGGTGTCCAGCGAGCGGCGGACCAGGGCGCCGGTGATCAGGGCGTCCTCGTAGGAGATCGACTCGCGGGCCTGCTGGAGGCCGATCAGGGTGCGGGTGTCGCGGCCGGTCGCCGAGTCGCCGGGGTAGGCGGCGTCGTAGATCGCGCCGGCGGCCTGGATGAGCCGGCTGTACTGGCCGAGGCTGTTGTGCGGCTCGACCTCGCGGGAGTCGACGGCCTTGCGGTAGGAGGTGAGCTCGCTCAGCTCGGCGGCGAGGTCGCGCATCCGTTTGCGGGTCTCGGCGGTGGTCGCCGACTCCAGATCGCCCGTGTCCGACGCCTCGACGAACCGCTGGACGGCCTCGTCGGTGTTCTCGCGCTGGGCGTCGAAGCCGGTGCTGCCGATCGTGTTGTCCTTGGCCAGGTAGGCCTGGGACATCCGCCGCTCGTGCTGAAGCTCAGCGATCAGCGCCTCGGTCGGCCTGACGACCTGGCTGTCGAAGGTCTTCGCCCGGACGAGGCGGAGGCTGTCCCCGACGGTGACGTTCGCGGCGAACACCCACAGCCCGGCCAACGCGACCAGCGGCACGATCAGCAGCGAAACGATCATCCGCCGGATCGACCGGGTACGGCGCGGCCTGCCGTTGACCATCCAGCCATCCTTGCAGTGTGACTTAGCTCATAAAAAGTTCAACGATGCTATCGGGACGAATCCTGAAACATAAGGAGCATCTGGAAACACTTTGGCAACCATGTGTACATGGCCCGGTGGTCATTACGCTAGTCAAGAGGCATGGAACTCCGCATCTTCACCGAGCCCCAAGAGGGCGCCTCGTACGACACCCTGCTCCGCGTCGCCAAGCTGACCGAGGACGCCGGGTTCGACGCCTTCTTCCGGTCCGACCACTATCTGGCGATCATGGGCGGGGACGGTCTGCCCGGGCCCACCGACGCCTGGATCACCCTGGCGGGGCTGGCGCGCGAGACGTCACGGATCCGGCTCGGCACCCTCGTCACCCCCGCGACGTTCCGGCTGCCGGGCCCGCTGGCGATCAGCGTCGCGCAGGTCGACGCCATGAGCGGCGGCCGCGTCGAGCTGGGGTTCGGGACGGGTTGGTACGACGGCGAGCACCGCGCCTACGGCATCCCGTTCCCGCCGGTCGGCGAACGGTTCGCCCGGTACGAGGAGCAGTTGGAGATCGTCACGGGGCTCTGGGCGTCCGACGGGCCGTTCAGTTTCGAGGGCGAGTTCTACCGGTTGACCGACGCCCCCGCGCTGCCCAAGCCGGTGCAGCGGCCCGGGCCGCCGATCATCGTCGGCGGGGTCGGCAAGGCGCGGACCCCGCGGCTGGCGGCGCGGTTCGCCGCCGAGTACAACGTGCCGTTCCGGTCCGTCGCGGAGACGGCGCAGGCCCACGACCGGGTGCGGGCGATCGCCGACCGGAAGCTGGTCTACTCGGCCGCGCAGGTCGTCTGCGTGGGACGGACCGACGCCGAACTGGCGCGCCGCGCGGCGGTGATCGGCAAGGCCCCTGACGAACTGCGGGCCGAAGGGCTGGCCGGTTCGCCGCTGGAAGTGCTCGAGAAGATCGCGCTGTTCCGTGAGAACGGGACGACCCGGATGTACCTCCAGTGCCTGGACCTGTCGGACCTCGACATGATCGAGCTCATCGCGTCGGAGATCCTGCCGCATCTCTGATCTCGACCGCGCCGCCAAGGACCAGCCGGTCGGCCAGGTCGAGCCGGGTCTCGGTCTCCGGGACGAGCGCGACGGGCGCGCCCTGGCGGTGGAGCAGCAGGGTGCCGCCCGGCGCGCCCAGATGGACGGCGGCCAGCCGCTGGCCGTCAGGTCCGGTCTCCAGCCGGAGCAGCAGATGCTGCAGGCCGATCCGGGCGAGCGAACCGAGCTGCGCGGGGGTCGGCGGCGACAGGTCGACGCCGCCGACGGCGCTGCCCCGGCCGATCACGACGGGGATGCCGTCCTCCAGCAGGAAACGGGTGTACTCGGCGCCCGTCCGCAGATCGGTGGCGACGAACTCGCGGCTCGGCAGCCGGGGGCCGAGACCGGTCAGCGGGCCGCCGCACGACGGGCAAACGGGCCGCCGTCCCGCGTCGAGCAGGGGTTTGGCCAGGAGATGGCCGGGGCGCGCGGCGGTCGTCGG
>NZ_BAAGZI010000314.1:0-7066 GCF_054778695.1 Actinocorallia lasiicapitis | reverse complement strand
TGGGTGGGGGCGGGGTCAGGGTGGTGGGTCGTGGGGTGGGGGGTGGCCGCCGAGGGCGGTGGTGATGGTGTGGGCGGTGGCGCGGAGGGCGGTGGCGCGGGTGGTGATGTCGGTGCCGGTGATGGAGGTGCCGACATAGAGAGTGAGAACGAGTTCTTGTGAGCCGTTGGCGTCGTAGGTGGGGGCGGCGATCAGGTGGACGGGATGGGGGCGATCGGGGTCGAGGTCGGCGGGGAGGTGGACGCGTTCGCCGAGGCTGGAGGCGAGCTCGCCCATGAGGGTGCGGAGCTCCGGCGGCAGATCGTAGGCGGCGACACCCGCCATCAGGGTGTGCAGCCGGAGGCCCGTCGCGGTGAGTGACTCGACGAGGTATCCGGCGGCACGGCACTGGGTGACGACCTCGCGGAGATGGTCGCGGTCCATCCGCATCGGCAGGGTCGGCTCCTTGGCGAGCCACCGGTCGAACTCGGCGTCCGACCCCCACAGCACGTACATCAGCCCGCTCGGCGGCGCGAACGGATACCGCTGCCCCACCTTGACGGCCGGAGCGCCCGGCGGCGACACCGCATCGATCACCATGATCTGGTCGTCGACCACGGTGGACGCCGCGCATGTCGCCCCGAACCGTTCGACGAGCGGCGCGAGATGCCGCCGCGCCACGTCGGCCGCGGCGAAGCCCGCGCGCGCCGCCCGTCCCGCGGCGATCAGCGCGGGCCCGAGCCCGTAGCTGCGGCTCACCGGATCCTGCAGCAGATATCCGGCGGCGGTCAGCTCGGTGAGGATCCCGAGGCAGGTCGGCTTGCTCAACCCCAGGTCGCGGGCCACGGCCGACAGCCCCAGACGTTCGCCGCGCGCCGCGACGAACCTGTCGAGGACGGCCACGACCCGTGCCGTCGGCGGTGATCGCCGCTCTGTGCCCATTGACCCCTCACTAGAACAAGTTCTACTCTCAAATCCGGAGAACCTACCGTCACGGTACATATTTGTACCGCAAGCCGAGGGAGTTCGGTGGCTACGGAGTCGTTTGCGGCGGCGGTCGGCGAGGCCGAGCGGATCATCAGGAACGCGCCCTTCATCCGCACGGAACAGGACCTCGCCGAAGGGCTGGAGTATCTGGCGGGCAGCGTCAAGGCGTGCCTGCACCTGGCCTGGTCCTACGAGCGCGACCACCCCTTCTTCACCAGCTCCACCGGCCCCTACTCCAAACTCGGTCTCGACAACCCCGACACCCTCTACTTCAACGCCTACCTCCGCGACGACGCCGAGTACGTCGTCACCGGACGCCGCGGCACCACCGCCGACCTCAGCTTCCAGATCCTCAACGGCGACTACACACCCGCGCAGTCCCCCGACAGCCTCGCCGCGTTCGACGACCGCGAGCTCGCCATCGCCGCCGACGGCACGTTCGAGATCCGCTTCGGCCCCGCCCGGCCGGACCCCGGCCCGAACTACTACACGCTCGGCAAGGGCTCGACGATGCTGCTGGTCCGCGAGGTCTTCTCCGACTGGGCCACCGAGAAACCCGGCGAACTACGCATTCACCGCGCCGACACCCTCGGCACCCCTCCCCCCGCGCCGACACCAGCACTGATGGAGAAGAAGTTCGACGTCGCGGGCCGCAGCCTCGTCAACCGGATCAAGACCTTCCTCGCCTTCCCCGAGTGGCACTACCTGAACCTGCCCGTCAACACGATGTCCGAGCCGCGGCCGACCCCCGGCGGGCTGGCCACCCAGTTCTCCTCGGCCGGCCACTACGACCTCGACGACGACCAGGTCATGATCGTCACGGTGCCGGCGGCCGCCAAGGAGACCGCGCCCTACCAGGGATTCCAGCTCGGCAGCCGCTGGTACGTCTCGCTCGACTACATCAACCACCAGACCTCGCTCACCGCCGACCAGGCTCGCGTCGACCCCGACGGGAAGATCCGCTACATCGTCAGCGAGCGCGACCCCGGTCTCGCCAACTGGATCGAACGGACCGGCCACCGCTGCGGCTACCTGCAGTTCCGCTGGCAGCGGCTGACCCGCGAGCTCACCGCGCAGGACGGCCCAGAGGTGGAGATCGTCCCGTTCGACGAGCTGCCCAAGCTGCCCTACTACGACGCGCAGCGCGTCACGCCACGGGAATGGTCGGACCGGATCGCGGCCCGTCAGGTGGCCGTCGCGGAAAGGATGCTCGGCTGATGCTGTTGGAGGACAAGGTCGTCGTGATCTCGGGGCTCGGCCCCGGACTCGGCCGCGGGCTGGCGTTGCAGTGCGCGCGGGCCGGCGCGGACGTCGTGCTCGCCGCACGGACGGAATCGCGGCTCGCCGAGGTCGCGAAGGAGGTCGAGGGGCTGGGGCGGCGCGCGCTGACCGTCCCGACCGACATCACCGACCAGTCGTCGTGCGAGCGGCTGGCCGAGGCCGCGTTCGAGACGTTCGGCCGGGTCGACGGGCTGGTCAACAACGCGTTCTCCATCCCGCCCATGACGGATCTGGCCGACGCTGACCTCGTCGCGGTGCGGGCGGCGTTCGAGGTGAACGTGCTGGCCGCGCTTCGGCTGACCAGGCTGTTCGCACCCCAGCTCACCGAAGCCCGCGGCTCCGTCGTGATGATCAACTCGGCGGTGCTGCGGCACTCCAAACGGACCTTCGGCGCCTACAAGATGTCGAAGGCGGCGCTGCTCGCGCTGGCGCAGAGCCTGTCGACCGAGCTCGGGCCGACCGGGGTCCGGGTGAACACCGTCGCACCGGGCTACATCTGGGCGGACAGCCTGAAGTGGTACTTCGACTACCTCGCCCAGGAACGCGGCGTCCCGGCCCAGGACGTCTACGACGAGACCGCCGCCACCACCGACCTCCGCAGACTCCCCGAACCCGACGAGATCGCCGACGCCGTCGTCTTCCTGCTGTCCCCCCTCGCCCGCGCGATCACCGGACAGTGCCTGGACGTCAACTGCGGCGAATGGCACCACTAGGTCGCCTTCCGGAGCGACCTGCTCTACTGCGCGACGCCCAGGCACGCACCCCGCTACGAGCGCCGACTCCGAAACACGCCCTCGGGCTCGCCCTGCGAATCTTCGGTCCCGCCGTGCTCTGCGCGGGCACTCGCCACCAACAAGATCCATAAGACTCGGCTCAGGAGAATTCCGATGACCCGCGACAATGTCGGCACCGTCGAGGATCTGCACGCGTCCGCTAGCAAGATCACTGGGCTGGCGGATTTCGGGGCGGACGACTACACCGACGGGTTGGCCGTGCTGCTGGACTCCTATGCGGCGGAGGCCGGGCTGACGCCGCTCGGCAACCGGGTGATGCGGTCGTTCCTGCGGGGTGCGCTCGTCGCCCGGCTGCTCGCCGAGCAGGCCTGGAAGGACAATCCGGGCCATCGGGAGGTCGCGATCGAACGGCCGATCTTCGTCACCGGGCTGCCGCGCACCGGGACGACCGCGCTGCACCGGCTGCTCACCGCCGACCCCGCCCACCAGGGGCTCGAGGTGTGGCTGACGGAGGTGCCGCAACCGCGTCCGCCGCGTGACACCTGGGCGGAGAACCCCGTCTTCCAGGCGATCCAGTCGGGCTACGAGCGGTACCACGTCGACAAACCCGAGTTCATGGGAGTCCACTACATGTCGGCCGACATGGTCGAGGAGTGCTGGCAGCTTCTCCGCCAGTCGATGCGCTCCCTGTCGTATGAGTGCCTCGCCCATGTCCCCTCCTACTCGTCGTGGCTGGACGGCCAGGACTGGACGTCCGCGTACGCGCGGCACCGCCGGCATCTGCAGCTGATCGGCCTGAACGACCAGGACCGGCGCTGGGTGCTCAAGAACCCCAGCCATCTGTTCGCCCTGGACGCGCTCCTGGCCGTCTACCCCGACGCGCTGATCATCCAGACGCACCGCTCCCCCGAGACGGCCATGGCGTCGATGTGCAGCCTCGCCGCCCAGGCCACCGAAGGCTGGTCCACCACTTTCACCGGCGCGACCATCGGCCGCGGCCAGCTCGACCTGTGGTCCCGCGGCCTGGCCCGCTTCCGCGCCGAACGCGCCCGGCACGACCAGGCCCAGTTCTTCGACGTCGACTACGCCGACTTCGTCGCCGACCCCCTCGCCACCGTAGAAGCCGCCTACTCCCACTTCCACCTCCCCCTCACCCCCGAAGCCCGCTCAGCCATGACCGCCCTCCACTCCACCTCCCGTTCCGGCTCCGCCCAGCCCTCCCACCACTACTCCCTAGCCGACTTCGGCCTCTCCCCCACCGACCTCACCCCCCACTTCCCCACCTGAACAACCCACCCCACCTCCACCCCCACCCGAGCAGCCGCACCCCACCACGACCATCACCTAGACACCGCACTCCCTCCACCGCGCACCTAGGCAACGCGCTCCCTCCACCGCGCGCCATCACGCTCTCAGCTACCCCCGGCTGCCCGAGAAGAGCAGCCCGATACCAACGCCCACTGCCCGTGCCTTGGCGGACCGACGCCCGATGGATGTGGTCTGGCGGGGTGGGGGTGGGTTAGTCGTCGTGGGTGGGGTTGAGGGGGTCGGTTCGGGAGCCGAAGAGTTTTTCGAGGGCTCGGCGGTCGCGTTTGGTGGGGCGGCCCGCGCCGCGGTCGCGGATCGGGAGCATGGGGATCGCCTCGCGGGGCGGAGGCGGCGGAGTCTTGTCCTCGTAGCATTCGGCGGCGACCGGCGGACCAACCCGTTTGGTGATCAGCTTGGTGACGACGACGATCCGTTCGCGGCCGTCGTGCCGCAACCGCACCTCGTCACCGACCTTGACGGCCTGCGCGGGCTTCGCCCTGACATCGTTGATCCGCACATGACCGCCACGGCAGGCGTCCGACGCGATCGACCGCGTCTTCGTCAGCCGCACGGACCAGAGCCAGCTGTCCACCCGGACGCTCCGCTGCTCGATCATCCCCCCACTCTAGGGCCCCGCTCCAAGCCCTGAACTGGCCAGGGGGCGGCGTAACGCCTTGCATAGACTGCTCGGCGTGGCATCCACTTCGATGAACGAACGGTCCGCGCTCTGCTCCCTCCTCGAGGAACTCGGCGCCGCCGCGCCGACGCTCTGCGGGGACTGGACCACCGCCGACCTCGCCGCACATCTGATCGTCCGTGAGCGCCGTCTCGACGCGGCTCCCGGCATCCTCATCTCTTCCCTCGCCTCCCGTACCGAACGGATCCAAGACTCCGTCCGGGACCGTCACACCTACTCCGAATTGGTCGATCTCGTCCGGAACCCGCCCGCTCTGATCCGGTGGGTGCCGCCGCTCGAACAGGCCGTCAACACGACGGAGTTCTTCGTGCACCACGAGGACGTCCGCCGGGCACAGCAGGGCTGGGAGCCCCGTGACCTGTCGCAGGCCGTGCAGGACGAACTGTGGAAGGTGCTCATCGGCCGTTCCCGTCTGTTGTTCCGCAACTCATCTGTGGGCATCCTCCTGCGCCGCACTGACAGAATCGGCGCCCCCGCGAAGCAGGTCATCGACCGTCCGACCCCGGTGGAGCTCTCCGGCGCCCCCGCCGAGCTACTTATGTACGCGTTCGGGCGAAAAGCCCATGCGCTGGTGTCCCTCGACGGAAAGGCCAGTGCCGTCACCGCGCTAGGCGAAACTTCCCTGGAGGTCTGACCGCCCCGCTTCGGCCCGACACTCCCGGACTCTCCCCGCACCGTCGCCGCCCGGGCGCGCCGATGCCGCGCGGCTAGGGTCTGGGCCAGGGCGGACAGCCTCGGAGCCGGAGGAATCTTGAAGGTATGCGTCGTCGTGCTCACCGCGCTGGAGATCGAATACGCAGCCGTCCGCGAGGGCCTGGACGGCCTGGAGACCGTCCTGCATCCCGAGGGGACGATCTTCGAAACGGGACGGGTGCGGACGGGCGGCGCCACCGTCGCCCTGGTCCAGACGGGTGAGGGCAACACCAACGCGGCCGTCTTCGCGGAGCGCGCCAAGGCCCTGTTCCAGCCGAAGGCGATGCTGTTCGCGGGCGTCGCGGGCGGGCTCCGCGACGAGATCGAGCTGGGCGACATCGTCGTCGGCACGAAGATCTACGGCTATCACGGCGGCAAGGACACCGATGCCGGGTTCCTGAGCCGCCCGCAGGTCTGGGACGCGCCGCACGAGCTCGAGCAGCTCGCCAGGCATGTGGCCCGCACGCGTTCGTGGCCGTGCGCGATCCATTTCAAGCCGATCGCGGCGGGCGAGGTCGTTCTGAACTCGCGCCGCACCCCGCTCGCCGAGCAGCTCAGGACGGTCTACAACGACGCGGCCGCCGTCGAGATGGAAGGGGCGGGGCTGTCGCGTGCCAGCCATCTCAACCGCAAACTCCCGGTCCTGTCGATCCGCGGGATCAGCGACCGCGCGGACGGCATGAAGCACCCGGACGAGGACGCCCGCACCCAGCCCGTCGCCGCACGCCATGCCGCGGCGTTCGCCCTGGCGCTGGCCGAGCAGTTGCACAGCCTGCGGCGGTGGCGCGCCCCGCTCACCCGAGGCGTCCAGCTACCGCTCTCCCCTTGATCACAGGACGCGGCGGAGCCTCGTGGGCGTCATCGCGCGAGCGAACGCGGCGGACAGCGCCGGATGGGCGGGCCCGGCCAGATAATGCGGCAGGTCTGCGCGGTCGGCGCGCGGCAGGTAGGGCGAGTAGAGCGTGAGTGCGCGGGACGTGCCGGGATCGGTGCACAAGGCCCACATTCCGGGCGCTTCGCCGGTCTGGAAGACCTCGAATCCATGCACCGAATGCACGCTTTTGAACCGGGCGAAACGGGCGAGGGAGTCATTGATCCGCGCGGGCAGGTCCTCTCCGGTGAGCCGGGACCAGAGCGCCGCGTCCTCGCACGCCGGATCGAGCAGGACGCACCGGTAGGCGCCGCCGCGCCGGAGGAACGCGAGGACCGCGTCGCGGTAGTCGGCGGGACGTTCGCCCGCCGAGAGGTAGCCGGCGCAGGTGTTGAGCGACAGCCCGAGATCGACGATCTCCCGGCCGGCCGCCGCGACGAGCCGCGCCTTCTCCGCTCTGCTCGGACGCCCGCCGGACGCCCGGAGCGACGCCCCGCCCGGCAGCGCGGTCGCGGC
>NZ_BAAGZI010000313.1:0-7079 GCF_054778695.1 Actinocorallia lasiicapitis | reverse complement strand
CCTCCCGACGGCCCGCTCCCCCCACCCGGCCCGCTCCCGGCCACGCCGTTCACCCAGGGCGCCCCCGCCCCGGCCTCAGCCGCCCCCTCCGACCCGAGCTCAGCGTTCCCCTTCGGCGCGGCCAACAGCACGCCGTCCGATCCGGGCTCGGCTACTCCCTTCGGCCACTCCAACGCCACACCGTCCGCCCAGAACGGCACGCCGCCCGCCCCGGGCTCGGCCTTTCCCTTCGGCGAGGCCAACGCCGCTCCGTCCGGCCCGGGCTCATCCGTTCCTTTCGACCAGGGTTATGCCACGCCGCCCGCCCAGAACGACGGCACACCGCCCGACCCGGGCTCAGCTCTTCCCCTCGGCCACGCCGCACCATCCGATCCGGGCGCCGCTGTTCCCTACGGCCAGGCCGACGCCACGCCGTTCGTCCAGAACGGAGCCACGCCGTCCGGACCGGGCTCGGCTCTTCCCTTCGACCAGGGCAACGGCGCCGCGTCCGGACCTGGCTCGGCCATTCCGTTCGGCCAGGGCAACGCCTCGCCGTCTGCCCGGGATGCCGGCTCGCCGTTCGGTCAGGGCGACGCCTTGCCGCCCGCACGGGGCGCGGGTTCCGTTGGGTCCGGCGGCGCGGGGGCGTCAGGTCCGGGTGTGGGTGGTCCGTCCGGGCCGAGGGGGGCCGGGGCGTCTGGCGGGGGTGGGCGGCCGGGGTGGGCGCGGGTGCGGCCGGGCAAGGCGCTGGTCTGGTTGTCGGGTGCGCAGGCGGACGTGCTGGAGCGGGCGCCTGGAGATCGGGCGAAATATCAGGGCATCGGTGGGGCTGTCGCGACGACGGCGACTTTGGCGGCCGTGTCGATGTTCTTCGCGCTGCGGATGGCCGTCGACGCGCCGTGGTGGGGTGCGCTGCCCGTCGCGGTGATCTGGTTCTTCGCGATCCTGAACCTGGACCGCTGGCTGGTCGTGTCGATCCAGCGGGGCCAGCGGGCGCTGCTGGTGGCGGTGCCGCGGCTGCTGATGGCGCTGCTGTTCGGGTTCATCATCTCGACGCCGCTCGTGCTGCAGATCTTCCAGCCCGAAGTCGAAGCCGAGATCAACAAGATCCGGCTGGAGCAGACCGAGTCGTTCCAGGGCACCCTGACCAACGGCGAGACCGGCAAGAAGATCAAGGATCTGGAGACGCGGGAGGCGGCGCTGCTCCGGACGATCGCGTCCGGCGGCTCCGTCGTCGACGTCGAGGCCGACCCGACGGTCGTCGCGCTCCGCGCCCAGCTCAAGGACTGGACGGCCCGCCGCGACAAGGCCCGCGCCCAGGTCGCCTGCGAGGAGACCGGCAACGCCTGCCCGCAGGGCACCAAGAAGTCCGGGCAGGGCCCGATCTACCGTCAGCGCCTCGCCGAGCAGCGGGACGCCCAGGGCCAGGTCGACCGGCTCCAGTCCCGCCTCGACGCCCGCCTCAAAGAGCTCTCCTCAGGCGCGAAGGCCAGCCGCGAACAGACCCTGACCGAAGCCAACGAATCGCTCCCTGGCGTGCAGTCCCAGCTCAAGACGCTCCGCAAGATCCAGGCTGACGAGCAGGGCGCGTTCGAATCGGCGAACGAGTCCAACACGGGGCTTCTGGTCCGGCTCAAGGCCCTCAGCCGCGCCTCCGAAGGCGACTTCACGCTCGCGATGTGGCGCATCCTGCTGTTCCTGCTCATCACGACGATCGAATGCCTCCCGATCTTCGTGAAGGTCCTGCAGCTCTACGCGCCGCGCACCACCTACGAGACCCTCGCCGAGGCCGACGCGCGCTCCCGGATCCAGCACGGCGAGCTGCGCGACCAGAGCACCGCCCTGGAACAGACCTCGCATCTCGCCCAGGCCGAGGCGCTCGCCTCCGCCCGCACCGACGCCGCCGGGCAGATCAGCCGGCTCACCGCGGACGCCGAGGTCAGAGTGGCCGCCGCGATCCTCGCCGCCTGGGAGGCGCGCGAGATCGCCAACATTCCGACGCATCTCGACGAGTATCTGACCTCGACGACCGGATACCCGCCGCCCGCGCCCGCACCCACTCCGGCGCCCTTTGAGGCACCGCCGTTCGAGGCGGCGCCGAACGGCGGGGCTGCCGCGCCCGCCGCTTTCGGGCTGCCGATCGGCGGGGTCACGCCGTATTACGCGCCCGCTTATGACGAGAACGCTCGGCGGGCTGATTTCAGCTGACGGCCCCGGCCGGGGGATACGGAGAGATCCGCATCGTGGGTGCGGGGCGGTGGGCCGCTTTTCGGGCGGCGCACCTGAGCGGCGGGGCGGGACGGGGGTGGCGGCGCGCTGACCGTCAAAGATCGGTTGTCTGGTCAGCGGTAGGCGGACAGGCCGGTGATCGCCTCGCCGAGCACCAGCGTGTGGATCTCCTCGGTTCCCTCATAGGTGAGAACCGATTCCAGGTTGTTCGCGTGCCTGATCACCGGGTATTCGAGGGTGATCCCGTTGGCGCCGAGGATCGTCCGGGCCTGGCGCGCCACGTCCAGCGCCGCCCGGACGTTGGCCAGCTTCCCGAACGAGATCTGCTGCGCGGTCACCTTCCCCGCCTCCTTGAGCCGCCCGACGTGCATCGCCGTCAGCCCGGCCTGCCCGAGCGCCACCTCCATCCACGCCAGCTTCTGCTGGGTGAGCTGGAATCCGCCGAGCGGCCGCCCGAACTGCTCCCGCGTCTTAGCATATGAGACGGCCGTCTCATAGCAGGTCCGTCCCGCGCCGATCGCCCCGAAGATGATCCCGAACCGCGCCTCCGACAGACAGCCCAGCGGCGCCCGCAGCCCGCGAGCCTCGGGCAGCAGCGCGTCCCCCGGCAGCCGCACCCCGTCGAAGACCAGCTCCGAGGTCACCGACGCCCGCAGCGACATCTTCCGCTCGATGTCCCGCGCCTCGAACCCGGCGGTCCCGGCCGGCACGAGGAACCCGTTGATCCCGTCCTCGGTCCGCGCCCACACCACGGCGACGTCCGCCACCGACCCGTTGGTGATCCACATCTTCGCGCCGTCGAGCACCCAGCCGTCCCCGTCGCGGCGGGCCCGTGTCTTCATCGCCCCCGGATCCGACCCGTGGTCGGGCTCGGTCAGCCCGAAGCAGCCCAGCAGTTCGCCCGCCGCCATCCCGGGCAGCCACCGCTGCTTCTGCTCCTCCGACCCATATTTGTGGATCGCCGTCATCGCCAGCGACCCCTGCACCGACATGAACGACCGCAGCCCCGAGTCGGCCGCCTCCAGTTCACGGCAGGCCACCCCATAGGCGACGGCCCCCAGACCGGCGCACCCGTATCCGTCCAGGTGCATCCCGAAAAGCCCGAGCTTCCCCATCTGCCCCGCGAGCTCCCGGACGGGCAGCCGCCCGCCCTCGAACCAGTCCGCGACATACGGGTCGATCGCCTCCCGCCGGAAGGCCCGCACCGTGTCCCTGATCATCCGCTCTTCGTCGGTGAGCAGCTCGTCGATCTCCAGGACGTCCATCGTGCGCCTCCGTAAGCGTCGGTTCACGGGCCAGGGTACGGAACGCCCTCTGTTCAGGGTCGGCTCAGGGGTCCTTTCAGGGCTCTTCCCGATGCGGCGAACCCCCCGAAACGGGCACTCTTAAGCCATGACCAACACACTGCACCGCAACACCGACAGCAAGATGATCGCCGGAATCTGCGCGACGATCTCCGACCGCACCGGCTTCGACCTGAACGTCACCCGGCTGACCGTCGCCGGCGCCTCCGTCATCGGCACCGTGATCGGGATCGGGGTCGCGATCCCCGTCCTCTACGTGCTGGCCTGGCTGCTGATCCCGGCCGTCGGCGAGGACCAGTCGATCGCTCAGCGCTGGTTCGGCAAGCCCGAGGTCAAGGACGCGATGGCCAAGGCGCAGGACGTGCTCAACAAGAAGCTGTGACCTTGACTTCGGCGGGCGGCGCGAACATCTCGTTCAGCACCTCCCCGCGGACCTGCGTCCACACCATGGTGAGCATGGTCGCGACCGACAGCCCCGCCGCCCCGGCGAGCGCGACCACGGCCTCCGGGCCGATCACCTGGGCGAGCGCGCCGCCGGCCAGGATGCCGAGCCCCTGGCCGGCCAGGATGCCCGACTGGGCGAGGCCGAACGCCTGGCCCCGCCCCTCCGGCGGGACGGCCGCGACGAACGCCGCGTTCGCCGCCAACTGATAGGCGCCCCCCGCCCCGGCCAGTGCCCAGAGCCCGACGACCACCCACAATCCGGGCTTCAGCCCGCAGCCGATGAGCGGCGCGCACGCCAGCATCGACATCCACCCCATCGACCGGATCCGCCCCGACGGCCGGACGAACCGCGTGAAGATGAACGAACCGACCACCATCCCGGTCGGCATCGCCGCCATCAACACCCCGACATAAAGGGCGTCCTTCCCGAACGTCGCGGCATAGGGCGCCGCCAGCCCCTCGGGGATCACATAGAACGCGCACAGCCAGGCGAAACTGATCAGGCTCCGCAGCGTCGGGTCGCCGAACACCAGCCGCGCGCCCGCCCGCGTGTTCCGCCACATCCCCGGCCGCTGCCGCCCCTCCCGGGCCGCCTTCCGCTTCCGGACCCCCACCGCCAGGATCACCGCGCTGACCACGAAGGTCACCGAATCGGCGGCCAGCGCCTGCCGCGGCGACAGCGCCACCACGAGCGCCCCGCCCGCCACGAACCCCAGCATCTGGCTGGCCTGGTGGGTGATGTTGTTGATCGCCGCCCCGACGACATAGCGGTCGCCTTCCAGAATGTCGGGCAGCAGCGCCGCGCGCGCGGCCGAGAACGGCGCGCCGAGCAGCGTCGTCAGGAAGACGAGCGCGCAGAGCATCGGGAACGGCGCGCCGTCCCACGCCATGACGGCCACGAGCACCGCCCGCAACAGATCGCAGACGATCATCAGCCTGCGCCGCGGCAGGATGTCCGCCAGCCCCGCCAGCACCGGGCCACCGACGATCGGCGGCAGATATGTCAACGCATACGTCACCGCGGTGAGCAGTGCGCTTTCGGTTCGGTGGTAGACGAGCACCGCCAGCGCGACTTGCGCAAGCTGGTCGCCGAGCGAGCTGAGGGTCTGGGCGAGCCACAGATGACGGAACTCGGCGACACCGAAGACTTCTCGGTACGTCGCCTGCTCCTCAGCCGGCCTCCGATGCCTGCCCACGCCCCCATCAAATCACGTAGCGTGGCGATCAAGTGACCGAATGTGCCGAATTTCCGGGGAGACTTACCACCCGAGCGCGTGCAGCCTGTCGTCATCGATCCCGAAGTGGTGCGCGATCTCATGGACGACCGTGATCGCGATCTCCTCCCTGAGTTCTTCCTCACTCTCACAGATCGCCAGGTGCTCATCCCGGTAGATCTCGATCCGGTCGGGCAGGACTGCTGAGTACCAGTCTCCGCGTTCAGTAAGGGGAACACCGGTGTAAAGCCCCAGCAGTCCCTCCTCAGGAGACCGATCCACCACCACGATCACGACGTTCTTCATCATCGCCGTCAACCCCGCCGGGATCGTGTCCAGCGCCTCCGCGACCAGCCCCTCGAACTCACCATCCGAAATCTCGACCATGGACCGATTGTGCCCTTCTCCCGACCCTTCCACCGCCGCCCCACCCCCGCCGAGCGACCTTCGGGACGTTCCGCAAGATTCCGCCGCGCCGTCAGGGCGAAACTGTCGGCCCCGCGCGCCAGGCGGGCGGGACGCTGGGGAACGGTCGTGCTGCTGGGCGTCGCCGGCGCCCTGGCCGGCCTGCTGATCGGCGGCCAGGTCCAGACCCCGGTCGGCCCGGCGAACGTCTCCCTCTCGGCGACCCTCTCCCTGCAAGGCGGCACGATCGTCGACGTCCCCCCGCTGGGCACGCTCCAACTCCACTCCCACAACGGGCCGCTCCGGCTGGAAGCCCAGATCGTCCAGCTCCGCCCGGAAGCGTCACAGAACCTTCTGAACAATCCGGAAGCCGTCGACCACCTCACCGCGACGATCGGCAAGGAGGTCCGCCACGGCCTGCTCTGGCTGGCCGTCCGCGGCTCGTTGGCGGGCCTCGCCACCGCGTTCCTCCTCTCCTTGGCCACCCTGCGTAGCTGGCGTCGCGCCCTCGCCTCCACGGCCGTCGCCCTGACCACCCTCCTGACGATCACCGCGGTCGCCGCCCTCACCTTCCGCCCGTCCTCGGTGGCCGAACCCCGCTACACCGGCCTCCTCGCGAACGCCCCCCAGCTCGTCGGCGACGCCAGAACCGTCGTCAACCGCTTCGCCGAATACCGGGCGATGCTCGCCAAACTGGTCGGAAACGTCTCCCAGCTTTACGCGACGACGAGCACCCTCCCCGGCTACTCCCCCGACCCGGAGACCCTCCGCGTCCTGCACGTCAGCGACATCCATCTGAACCCCATCGCCTGGGACGCCATCCGCTCCATCTCCACCCAGTTCAAGGTCGACGTGATCGTCGACACTGGCGATCTGACCGACCACGGCTCCCGCCTGGAAGACCGTTTCGTCTCCCAGATCTCCACTTTCGCCCCGATCCCCTATGTCTGGATCCGCGGCAACCACGACAGCCCCACCACCCAGGAGGCCGTCGCGAAGAACAAGAACGCCGTGGTCCTGGACCGCGAAACGAAAACCGTGGACGGCCTCCGCATCTACGGCGCCGGCGACCCCCGCTTCACCCCCGACAAGTCCACCCGCGACGACGACGTGGCCGCCGCCGCCCTCTACCAGGACGCCGAATTCCAGGCCACCGCCCTCACCACCTCCGGCGCCCCCCACCCCGACCTGGCCCTCTTCCACGACCCCACCCAGGGCAGAGCCTTCGACGGCCTGACCCCTCTCATCCTCACCGGCCACACCCACGACCGGAAAACCGAGCTCCTCCCCCACGGCTCCCGCCTCTTCACCCAGGGCTCCACCGGCTCCGCCGGCCTCCGCGGCCTAGAACACGAAACCCCCACCCCCGCCCAACTGACCCTCCTCTACTTCTCCCGCTCCACCCACACCCTCCAGGCCTGGGACGACTTCACCCTCGGCGGCCTAGGCGAATCCTCCGTCCAAGTGGCCCGCCACCAATCCCCACCCCCCTCCCTAGCCCCCC
>NZ_BAAGZI010000312.1:0-7113 GCF_054778695.1 Actinocorallia lasiicapitis | reverse complement strand
CGCGGAGCGCGAGCGCGGCCCTGTCCCTGGCGCGGCGCGCCCGGTACAGCCGTGACCTGCCCTCGACGGTCTCCGCCGACCGCACCGCGACGGGCAGCTTCTCGGCCACCACCGGGCCGAGCCGCCGGGCCCGCCAGAGCGCCATCAGCACGACGGCGATGGCGACCTGCCAGAGGAACAGCCGGGCCCCGTCGGGGACGAGATCACCGAGGCTCTGGTCGCCGGTGCCGTCGCCGGAGGGCAGCGGCGGCATCAGCCAGGTGACGCCGTCGGCGGCGGAGATCAGGTTGAGGGCGAACGCGGCGTTGCCCTCGTCGTCGAGGTGTTCGTTGGTGAACGGGGTGGCCGAGCCGACGACCGTCACGGTCCGCCCGGCGGCGTTCTTGAGCTGCACGACCCGGCCCTCGGATGCCCCCTCTTCGGCGAAGCAGACCTGCGCCTCGCCGGAGGTCGTGTACAGCGCGGACGAGCCGAAGTCCACCTCGCCCGCCGCCTCGGCGAGCGCGCAGCCCGGCGCGGCGGAGCCGTAGGAGGAACCGGCGCGGACGACGCCCGGCGCGAGGGTGTCCAGGGTGCGTCGGGCCGGCTCCAGCAGCACCAGATCGGTGCTGGTCCCGAGCGCGCCGAGCCTGGCGAGATCGTCGGAGCTCAGCCGTTCGGTGTGGGCGACGACGAGGGTGCCGCCGCTCCCGGCCCGGCCGAGCGAGCGGGCCACCTCCACGGCCGTCCCGCGCTGCTTCATGATCTCCACCAGGGCGCGGGTGCCGTCGTCGGTGACCGAGTCGGGGTCGAGGTAGCCGCTGGTCTTGGGCGGCCGCAGCGCCGCCAGCACCAGCGCGACGAGCATCATCGCGAGCAGCGCGAACACCAGCAGCCGCCATTTGCGGAACCGGCGGCCCACCACCTGGGACGCGCTCTCCGAGCTCTGCACGGTCATCCGACGCTCTCCAGCGGTCTGGGCTTGGCCGCGCGGACGGCCTCGTCGAGCGAGACGAGCAGGGCGTACCCCTCGGCGGTGCCGGGCCGGTCGCCGTACCAGACGTCGTCGAACACCCCGATCCCCGCGCTGAGGTCGACGGGCAGCAGGACGGCGGCCTCGGCGCCGAGCTCCTGTGCGGTCCGTCCTGGCCGCGGGTCGAGGATGGCGCGTTCCTCGAGGTCGCGGGCGATGGCGCGGAGCCGTTCCCTGATCGCCTCGGCGTACCGCTGCTGCGCGGCGAACGCCTCGGCGGCGGTCCGGTGGTCGAACGCGCTGGACGGGGTCTCGTCCAGTAGCGCCTTCTTCGCGGCCTTCGCGTTGCCGCGGCCCCGCATCCACCAGATGACGGCCACCGCCAGCAGCACGGCCAGCGCGACCAGGATCAGCACGGTGAAGTCGCCGCCGCCCTGGCCGGGGCCGTCGGGCGCACGCGCGAACACGCCGTCGAGCCACTCCCTGACCTGGTCGATCATCTTCTCCACGAAGTTGGGGGCGTCCCGATGGTAGATCGGTTTCTCCAGCTCCCTGCGGGCCAGTTCCGCGCCCTGGTCGCGGGTGACAGGGTCGAGCATCAGCGGCCACCCCACAGCGCCATGAAGTCGGACGGCAGCTCCCGCAGCGTCTGAAGCCGCAAGTCGACTCCTTCGCGCCGCATCCGCCGGTTGAAGTAGAGCGAGGAGATCACCAGCGCGTCGAACGGCACGGTGATCGTCCAGCTGACGATCCGGCCGAGGGTGTCGACGGCCAGCGCCCCCACCTCCGCGCCGCCCTGCGGGTCGGAGCCGAACGCCAGCATCCCGATCAGCACGAACGGCAGCCGCAGCGCCACGAACCCCATGAACACCGTGATCAGCGAGGCGAGCAGCAGGGTGAAGAAGGTGCGCCACCAGGCGCCCTTGACCAGCCGCCGCGCCTGCCCGAGCGCCGCCACCACCGACAGCCGCTCCATGACGATCGCGGGCGCGGCCAGCACGACCAGCACATAGACCCAGAAGGCGAGCGCGAGGCCCGCGGGGAACCCGAGCAGCCCCAGCACGATGCCCGCGGCGGCCGAGCCGTCGGTGCCCGCGACCAGGATGAACGGGGCCAGGCAGAGCAGGAACAGCAGCACCGGCCAGACCATCCCGGCCACCGCGACGGCCAGCACCGCGAACCGGCGCGGCCGCCCGTCGCGCCAGGGTTCGGCGGGCAGGTCGAAGAAGGAGCGGGCGATGACGGGCGCGTAGAAGCCGGCCAGCACGAGGATCGCGAGCCCCGTCGCCGACAGCCCGATCACCGTGAAGACGAACTGGCTGCCGACGGCGCGCAGGACCTCTTCGGGGGCGTCGGAGTCGGCGACCTCGGGCCCGGCGAAGTAGTACTCGACGAGCGTCAGCCCGACCTGGACGAGGGTCACGACGGCGGCGGCGGGCGCGAGGACGGCCCGCGGGCAGCGCCGCATCACGGCGAGCGCGGTGTCCATCATCTCGGCCACGCCGACCGGCCGGAAGGGGACCTCCCCGCCCAGCAGTTCCGCCCGGTCAATTCGCACGCGGACATCCTGCCATGCCGCTTATATCCAGGAGATCCCGAACCTCACCACTCCCGCCCTCCCGACCGGCCTTATCGCGTGTCGTAGTCAAATCGGAACGCAGAGTACATCCCACGTGGTGAGATCGTCGAGGTTTCCCGTGATTGAGGGCGCGGTAGGTCGGTAAACGCGGGTACCCTGACTGGCCAGGCCCGCTTCAAAGGAATGGGCATTCCGCAAAGCCGAGGCCTTAAACCTCCAAGACGAGTAGGCGATGAGGGCGCATGAGAGGACGTGTACTGGTCGTCGACGACGATCTGGCGCTCGCTGAGATGCTGGGCATCGTGCTGCGCGGTGAGGGTTTCGAGCCCTCTTTCGTGCACGACGGCGACAAGGCACTCGAGGCGTTCCGGGAGACCCGGCCCGACCTCGTCCTGCTGGACCTGATGCTCCCGGGCGCCGACGGCATCGACGTGTGCCGCCAGATCCGCGCCGAATCCGGCGTGCCCATCGTCATGCTGACGGCCAAGAGCGACACCGTCGACGTGGTGCTCGGCCTGGAGTCCGGCGCCGACGACTACGTCGTCAAGCCGTTCAAGCCGAAGGAGCTGGTCGCCCGCGTGCGGGCCCGGCTGCGCCGCACCGACGAGCCCGCCCCCGAGACCCTCCAGATCGGCGACATCGCGATCGACGTGGCGGGCCACTCGGTGAAGCGCGGCGACAAGCACATCCCGCTGACTCCGCTGGAGTTCGACCTGCTGGTCGCCCTGGCCCGCAAGCCGCGCCAGGTGTTCACCCGCGAGGTCCTGCTGGAGCAGGTCTGGGGCTACCGGCACGCCGCCGACACGCGGCTGGTCAACGTGCACGTCCAGCGGCTCCGCGCCAAGATCGAGAAGGATCCTGAGCGCCCGGAGATCGTGGTCACCGTCCGCGGGGTCGGCTACAAGGCCGGACCGGCCTGAACCGGTCCGGTGGCAGTCCGATGAACCGTGCGCTGCGCGCCGCACGCCGCCTGGTGCGCGGCGTGTGGAACCGCTCCTATGTGGCCTGGCGCCGCTCGATCCAGGTCCGCGTGGTCACCATCACGCTGCTGATCTCCGCCGTGGTGGTGGCGGTGCTCGGTGTCTTCCTCATGCAGCAGATCGCCAGCGCCCTGCTGGAGAGCAAGGCGAGGACCGCGCAGCAGCAGCTCGAAGAGGGCCTGATCATTCTGCGCACCAATGTGGCGAACGTGCAGGTCGCGGGCGGTAAGGACGTCAGCGAGCAGGTCGCGCGTGAGCTGAGCGGCCGGTCGGCGCCGTCCGGGCCGTACGGGGTCTATGTCTGGAACCGGGCGGTGCAGTACGACAGCTACCGCGGCTTCACCGGCAACGGCGTGGCCCCCGACAGCGTGCCCGACAGGCTCCGCGAGCAGATCGAGAAGAAGCCCGGCGTCCAGGCCTCGACCCTGGCCCGGATCGGCTGGGCCGACGGCCGCGACGACCAGCCCGGGCTGGTCGCGGGCGCCCGGCTCGGCTTCTACGAGCTCTACTACTTCTTCCCCCTCGACCAGGAGGAGGGCACCCTCAGCCGGGTCCAGAACACGCTCGTCGGGGTGGGCGCGGCACTGGTGCTGCTGCTCGCCGCGATCGCCTCGGTGGTCACCCGGCAGGTCGTGATCCCGGTCCGGCTGGCCGCCCAGTCCGCCGAACGCCTCGCCTCCGGCCGGCTGGAGGAGCGGATGAAGGTCCGCGGCGAGGACGACCTGGCGAAACTGGGCCGCTCGTTCAACGACATGGCCACCACGCTCCAGGAGAAGATCTCCGAGCTGGAGGGCCTGTCGCAGGTGCAGCGCCAGTTCGTCTCGGACGTCTCGCACGAGCTGCGCACCCCGCTCACCACCATGAAGATCGCCGCGGACATGCTGTACGAGCACCGCGAGGACTTCCAGGCGATGGTCAGCCGGTCGGCGGAGCTGCTGCAGTCGCAGATGGAGCGGTTCGAGTCGCTGCTGTCGGACCTGCTGGAGATCTCCCGGCACGACGCGGGCGCCGCCACCCTGGACGCCGAATCGCTCGACATGCGCGATCTGGTGCTGGCCGCCGTCGGCGATGTCGAGGACGTCGCGGAACGGCGCGGCAGCAAGATCGTGCTCCAGCTTCCCGGCGAGGCCACCATGGCCGAGGTCGACCGGCGGCGCGTCGCCAGAATCCTGCGGAACCTGCTGTTCAACGCGGTCGAGCACGGCGACGGCAAGGAGATCGTGGTGACGGTCGCCGCCGACCGCGACGCCGTCGCCCTGGCCGTCCGCGACCACGGGGTGGGGCTGCGGCCCGGCGAGGCGCAGATGGTGTTCGACCGCTTCTGGCGGGCCGACCCGTCGCGCGCCCGCACCATCGGCGGCACCGGGCTCGGCCTGTCGATCTCCCGCGAGGACGCCCAGCTCCACGGCGGGTGGCTCCAGGCCTGGGGCGAACGGGGCTTCGGCTCCCAGTTCCGGCTCTCGCTCCCCCGCGTGGCCGGCGCCGAGCTGCGCGGCAGCCCGCTGCCGCTGGTCCCGGCCGAAGTCGAACTGCACCGCACCTATCTCGTCGATCTGGAGGTGGCCGAATGAACCGCCGCCTCACCATCACGCTGACGGCCGTCGCGCTCACCGGGACGGGCTGCGCCACCTTCCCGACCGGCGGGCCCGTCGACTTCCGGGCCGACCAGGACAGGGCGGGCTCCTTCGACGACCCGCACGTCCGGATCATCCCGAGCAGCCCGCAGGACGGCTGGTCGCCCGTCAAGGTCGTCGAGGGGTTCCTGACGGCGATGGCCGACCGGGACGACGTCAAGCTGCTGGAGTCCTATCTGGTGCCGGGCGCGGTCTTCGACCCGCGCTCCCCCGACGTCGAGGTGATCGCCGACCCGACCGGCGAGACGCCCCTGCCGGACGTCGACATGGGCGCCAACGAGGCGACCGTCACCATCTACGGCAATCTGACCGGGCAGATCACCACGTCCGGGCTGTACACGGCCAAGGACGACCGGACCAAGCGGTACGTCTTCACGCTCAAGCAGATCAGCGCGGGCCGCTGGCGGATCGTCAGCCGGCCGCCGCAGATGGTGCTGCTGAGCAGCGCCGTCGACCGGTCCTACCGCACCACCAAGCTGTACTTCTACGCGCCCGACCAGCAGGTGCTGGTGCCGCGCTGGGTGTTCCTGCCGCTGGTCAGCCAGGCCAGCCGCCCGTCCAAGCTGGTCGACGCGCTGCTGAACAGCCCACTCGCCGCCCAGGATTCGGTGCGGACGGCGATCCCGAACAAGACCAGCCTGACCGAGCCCGTCCAGCAGACCGACGACGGCACCGTCACCGTCAGCCTCAGCAAGGAGGCCGCCGCGGGCGACCCCCAGCAGATGGCCGCGCAGATCATGTGGACGCTCCGGCAGGTGCCGGGCGCCCAGAACATCCGGCTGAAGATCGACGGCAAGGCGATCAAGACGGCGGCGGGCAAGGACGGCTGGACGACCGACGACTTCGTCCGCGTCGACCCGGACTTCGCGGGCGGCACCACCACCCCCTACGTGCTGACCTCCGCGGGCCGGCTGGCCGGTCTCGACGCCCCGGAGAGCCCGCTGCCCGCCTTCCAGGGCCGCTCCATCACCAAGCCCGCGGGCTCGATCGGGGTCGAACAGCTCGTCTCGGCCGTCGAGGGCAGGTCGGTGCTGGTCAGCAAGCCGGGCTCGACCACCGCCAGCCCCGTGCTGACCGTCGCCAAGGACAAGAACCTGCTCCGCCCGAGCTGGGACCGGCACGGCAACCTGTGGATGGTCGCCAGGAACAAGGACGGCTCGGGCGCGACCCTGCACCGCTGGAGCACCGGCATGGCCAGGGCCGTCCCGGTGCCCTGGGGGCTGGAGACCCCGCTGACCAAGGTGGACGCGCTGCGCGTGGCGCGCGACGGCGTCCGGGTGGCGCTGCTGATCCGCAACGGCGACCGGCCCGAGATCCAGATGGCCGAGCTCAAGGAGCTCAACGGCGCGCCCGCGATGGGCGACTTCCGCACCATCAACGCCGACCTGTCCTCGATCACCGATCTGACCTGGCTGAACGCCGACACCCTCGCCGTCCTCGGTCGCGCCGAGGGCACCGGCACCAGCGTGCTCCCCTTCCAGGTGCCCGTCAGCGGCGGGAAGGTCAGGTACATCGGCGGCAGCATCCCCGGCAAACCCATGACGATCACCGCCTCCCCCACCAAGATCTTCATCGGGGTGCGGGTGCCGAAGGACGGCGAGACCGACCACGAGGCGTCGACGGTCTTCGAGCAGGACTACTCCGACCTGCAGGAGTTCGGCCAGTGGACCGAGGTCCAGACCAACGGGGACGTCACCGAGCCCGTCTACCCCGGCTGACCGCGGACCGGTCTTGGGGATCTTCGGCGGGCTTCGGGAGCTGGTGATGCCCGACCGGTGCGCGGGCTGCGGCCATCCGGGGCCGGTGGTCTGTGCCGGCTGCCAGGAGCTGCTGCGGGGGCGTCCCGTCTCCGCCGGGAGGGTCTGGAGCATGGCCGTGTACGCCGGGCCGGTCCGGGCGATGCTGGTCTCCTACAAGGAGCGGGGCCGTGCGGGGCTGGCCGGGCCGCTGGCGCGGGCGCTGGCGGCG
>NZ_BAAGZI010000311.1:0-7122 GCF_054778695.1 Actinocorallia lasiicapitis | reverse complement strand
CTGACCGGCCACGCGGGCGCGGTCACCGAACTGGCGTTCATCCCGGTCGACGGGGTTCCCGTGCTGGTCAGCGCGGGTGGCGACCGGACCATCCGGCTCTGGGACCTGGCCGCGGGAGTCCAGCTCGGACGGCCGCTCGCCGCGGGCGCCGCGATCCAGTCGCTGGCCGTCACCGAACTGGACGGCGCGCCCGTCCTGCTGGTCGGCGGGGCCGACGACCGTCAGGTGGGCCTCTGGTCGCTGCGGGACCGTGTCCGGCTGCCGCTCTCCCTCGCCGGCCACCGCGACGCGATCAAAGCGGTCGCGGCCGGCTGGCTCCAGCACGGACCCGCCGCGATCACCTGCGGGGCCGAGAGCGTCATGGTGTGGGATCTGCTGAGCCCGGGCCGGCCGGTCGCCAAACTGCGGCACGGGGACGCCGTCCTCGGCGCGGCGACCGCCCGGATCGGCGCGCGGTCGCTGCTGCTGACGAGCGGCGCGGACGGCCGCGTCATGCTCTGGGATCTGCTCAGCGGAACCCGGATCGGACCGGCGCTGGAGGAGGGGCCGCGGCACACCCCGCCCGTCGCCGTCGCCCTCGGTCTCGTGGACGGCACGCTGACGGCCGTCACCTCGGGCCGGTCGCCGTCGCTGAAGATCTGGAGTCTCGGACGGCCCTGGCTGCTGTCCGCCGAGACCAGATAGGACGGGCCAAATAAGACGGGCTAGGTGAGACCGGCGCGGCGGGCTCGCTCGACGACCGGGGGCAGCGCCTCGGCGAGCGCGCGGACGTCGGCCTCGGTGCTGGTGTGGCCGAGGGAGAAGCGGAGTGAGCCGCGGGCCAGATCGGTGGGGATGCCCATCGCCAGCAGGACGTGGCTGGGCTGGGCGACCCCGGCGGAGCAGGCGCTGCCCGTCGAGCAGGAGATGCCGCGGGCGTCCAGCAGCATCAGCAGGGCGTCTCCCTCACAGCCGGGGAAGGTGAAGTGGGCGTTGCCCGGCAGCCGGTCGACCGGGTCGCCGTTGAGGTGGGCGTCGGGGACGGCGGCACGGACCTCGGCGATCAGCAGGTCGCGCAGCGCCGCCAGCCGCGCCGATTCGGCGTCGCGGCGGGCCAGACCCGCCTGGACGGCGGCCGCGAAACCGGCGATGGCCGGGGTGTCGAGGGTGCCGCTGCGGACGTCGCGCTCCTGGCCGCCGCCGTGCTGCACCGGAACCGGATCGACCCCCTTGGCCAGCAGCAGGGCGCCGACGCCGAGCGGGCCGCCGAGCTTGTGCGCGCTGATCGTCACGGCGTCGAGGCCGGCCAGGGACACGGGGCGGACCCCGGCGGCCTGGACGGCGTCGGAGTGCAGGAACGCGCCGCGTTCATGGGCCAGCTCGGCCAGCTCCGCGACGGGCTGGAGCGTGCCGACCTCGTTGTTGGCCCACATGGCCGTCACGACGGCGGTGTCGTCGGTGAGGAGTTCGCGCAGGTCGTCGGGGCGGAAGCGGCCCAGCTCGTCGACGGGCAGATGGACGACGTCGGCGTTCTCGTGGGCGGCGAGCCAGTGCACGGCGTCCAGGACGGCGTGGTGCTCGACCGAGCCGGCGATCACCCGGTTCCGGCCGGCGGCGCGGCCCGCCCAGTAGAGCCCCTTGACCGCGAGGTTGTCGGCCTCGGTGCCACCGGAAGTGAAGATCACTTCACTGGGGCGGGCGCCGAACGCCTCGGCGATGATCTCGCGGGACTCCTCGACGACGCGGCGCGCCCGGCGTCCGCAGGCGTGCAGCGACGACGGGTTGCCGACCCTTCCGAACTGCTCCGTCATCGCGGCGATCGCCTCGGGCAGCATCGGCGTGGTCGCCGCATGGTCCAGATACGGCACGGGTTTGGCCCTCCTCAGGAACGCATCAAGTTTACTCCTCGCCCGGACCTGTGCATTTGTCACTGTACCGTCCGGACGGTACAGTAGTTTCCATCATGAAAAGGGAAGCTCTGCTCGACGCGGCTGAGGCGGTTCTCCAGGAGAACGGCACTCAGGCCCTGACGCTGTCCGCGGTCGCGGAACGCGCCGGGGTCAGCAAAGGCGGGCTGCTCTACCACTTCCCGACCAAGGAAGCGCTGATCACGGGGCTCGTCGCCCGGGTGATCTCCGAGTTCGACGAGCTGGTCGCGTCCTACGACACGGGCGGCCCCGACTCCTACACGCGCGCCTTCGTCGAAGCCACCTTCGCGGTGATCGCCGCCCCCGACGGGGCCCGCACGGGCCGTCGCTGGGCCGCCATCACGGCCGCCGCCACCACGCCCGAACTGACCGCCCCGCTCCGCGCGGCGATCAAACGCTGGCACCACCGCGACGACGCCTCGCCCCACGCGCAGCTCGTCCGGCTGGCCGCCGAGGGCCTGTGGGAAGTGGCCGCCACCGATCCGGTGCAGTACAGCGCCGAGCAGTACACGGCGATGCGCCGACGGATGCTGGACCTTCTCTAACCCTCTTCGCCCTTCCTCCGCGGTCCCCCACCGGGTTCCGCGCCGTCCGTGGTTTCACGGGCGGCCACCTCTCACATCAGGAGTTCTGCCATGTTGACGCGCGCCCGGACGGGCACGTTCCTGACCTTCGCGCTCTGCGGTCTGCTGTGCGGCGTCTGGGTCGCACGGATGCCGGCGCTGACGGACAAGTTCGGGCTGAGCGCCGGGTCGGTCGGGGTGGTCCTGCTGGTGTGGGGGCTCGCCGCGATCGTCGCCATGCAGGCCCTCCAGCGGGTGATCGCAAGGACCGGGAGCCGTCGTGTGCTGCGGGTCGCCGCGCCGCTGACCGCGGTGTCGGTGCTGCTGGTGGCGCTCGCGCCGACCTTCCCGCTACTGCTGGCGGCCGGCGCGCTGTTCGGGATGACCTTCGGGGTGACGGACGTCGCGATGAACGCGCAGGGCTCGGTCGTCGAGCGGGCGCACAAGCGGCCGCTGATGAGCGGGATGCACGCCGGCTGGTGTGTGGGTGCGATGTCCGGTGGCCTGTTCGGCGCGCTGACGGCGGGGCTCGGGTGGTCGTTCACCCAGGCCGTGCTGGTCGCCGGGATCATCGGGCTGCCCGCGGCGCTGGCGCTCGGCCGCACCTACCTGGCCGACCCGCCCGCGCTGACGGCCGTCGGCTCCGCGGGCGCCCGCGGGAAGCGGCTGCCGCTGATCGTCTACCTGCTGGGCGCGCTGGCGTTCCTGGCGTTCATGGCCGAGGGCGCGATCGCCGACTGGAGCGGGCTGCTGCTCCGCGACGAGCTGCACGCCGCCGAAGCCGTCGCGGCGCTGGGGTATCCGCTGTTCGAGGCGGCCATGCTCTGCGGCCGTCTGGTCGGCGACCGGATCAGGACCAGGGTCGGCACCCGGCTGCTGCTGACCGCCGCCGGTTTCGGCACGGCCGTCGGCATGAGCGTCGTGCTGCTGGCCCCGAACGTCCCGTTCGCCCTGGCGGGCTTCTTCCTGACGGGCCTGATGGTCTGCACGATCGTCCCCACGATGATCTCCCTGGCCGGCACGGTCGCCCCGGGCCGGTCCGCCGCGTCCGTCGCCCAGGTCGGCACCATGGGCTACGGCGGTCTCCTCCTGGGCCCGGTCCTCATCGGCTTCCTCGCCGAATCCACCTCCCTCCACCTGGCCCTCGGCATCGTCATCCTCCTGGCCCTGGCCATCGCCCTCACCGCCCGCCTCCTCCCCCTCACCCAGGCGGCCGACGTCGCCACCGCCCCCGAGCCCGCCCGCGAACTCGTCGCGGCCTAAGAGCGGGTGGGGGTGTACTGGAGGGCTAGGAAACCCGAGGGGAACTCCCGGCGGCTCTGCAAGGTGAGGTCGAGCGGGGTGGGGAGGCCCGCGAAGAGGGTGGGGCCGTGGCCTGCGAGCTTGGGGTGGACGACGAACTCGTACTCGTCGATCAGGCCGAGTTCCGCGAGGGCCTGCGGGAGCTGGAGGCCGCCCACGAAAAGGCCGTCGCCCGGCTGGTCCTTGAGGCGCTGGACGGCCTCGGCCAGATCGCCGCGGAGGAGTTCGGCGTTCCAGTCGACCCGGTCGAGGGTGCTGGAGACGACGTACTTCTTCGCGGCGTCGATGGTCCGGGCGAAGGGCTCCGTCCAGGACGGTCTTCCGCCCGGCGAACGCCACGCCTCCTCCATCATCTGGTAGGTCACCCGGCCGAACAGGAGGGCGTCGGCGCGGGCGAGGTTGCCCATGTGGTGGCGGTGCAGATCTTCGTCCGGGACGATCACGCGATGATCGCAGCACCCGTCCAGGGTGATGTTGACCGAGTAGCGAAGAGGACGCATCGCGTCAGGGTACCGGGGAAACGCGAACGCCCCCGGGAGGACCCGGGGGCGTTCGGCGTGCGCGAAGGCGTTACTTGCGCTTGGTGATCTCTTCGGTGAGCTGCGGGACGACCTGGAACAGGTCGCCCACGACGCCGAAGTCGACGAGCTCGAAGATCGGAGCCTCGGGGTCCTTGTTGATCGCGATGATCGTCTTGGACGTCTGCATCCCGGCGCGGTGCTGGATCGCACCCGAGATGCCCGCGGCGATGTAGAGCTGCGGCGAGACGGTCTTGCCGGTCTGGCCCACCTGGAACTGGTGCGGGTACCAGCCGGCGTCGGTCGCGGCACGGGAAGCGCCGACGGCCGCGCCGAGGGTGTCGGCGAGACCCTCGATGACCTTGAAGTTCTCGCCGGAGCCGACACCGCGGCCACCGGAGACGACGACCGAGGCCTCGGTCAGGTCGGGGCGCTCGCCCTTCTCCTGCACGACCCGGTCGGTGATCTTCGCGGTCTTGGACGCGTCGCCGATCGCGACGGAGACCTGCTCGACGGCCGGGCTGCCCGCGGCCGGGGCCAGGGCCACGGCGTTCGGACGGACCGCGATGATCGGCGTGCCCTTGGTGACCTTGGCATGCGCGATGGTGCCGCCACCGAAGATCGAGTGCTCGCCCACGAAGCCCTCGCCGACGCCCACGACGTCGGTGAGCACACCGGAGTCGAGACGGACGGCCAGCCGGCCCGCGATCTCCTTGCCCTCGGCCGTGGCCGGGACGAGGACGGCGGCGGCGCCACCGGCGAGCTGCTGGAGAACGTCGACCTTGGGGGCCACGACGTACTGGGTGAGCTCGGCGTCGGCGGCCACGTAGACCTTGGCCGGGCCGTACTCGGCGATCTTGTCGGCGGCGGCCTCGTAGCCGGGACCGATCCAGACCGCGGAAGCCTCACCGAGCGAGCGGGCGAGGCTCAGCAGCTCGAAGGTGACCTTCTTGACCTCGCCGTCGGCGTGGTCTACCAGAACCAGAATCTCAGCCATTGTGTCCTCCCCCTTCCTTAGATGAACTTCTTCGAGGCGAGGAAGTCGGCGGTCTTCACGCCGCCGTCGCCCTCGTCGGTCACGATCGTGCCCTTGGCGCGCGCCGGGGCCTCGGCGTGGTCGACCACGGCCGAGTAGGCGTTGGCGCCGCCCACGGCGGAGGCGTCGAGGCCGAGGTCGGCGACGGTCTTCGTCTCGACCGGCTTCTTCTTCGCCGCCATGATGCCCTTGAACGACGGGTACCGCGGCTCGTTGATCTTCTCGACGACCGAGATGACGGCCGGGAGCGAGCTCTCGACCTTGTCGAAGCCGGTGTCGGTCTGGCGCTGGATCGTGACCGCGGTGCCGGCGATCTCGACCTTGTTGGCCAGGGTGAGCTGCGGCCAGCCGAGACGCTCGGAGAGCATCGCGGCCAGGACGCCGGTGCGGGCGTCCGTCGACTCCGAGCCGAGGATGACCAGGTCGGCGCCGTCGATCGCCTTCGACAGGACCAGGGAGGTCTGCAGGGCGTCGGAGCCGACCAGCGCGGCGTCGTTCAGGTGGATCGCCTTGTCGGCGCCCATGGCGAGGGCCTTGCGGATCGACTCGGTGGCCTTGTCCGGACCCATGGTCAGGACGGTCACCTCGCCGCCGTGCGCCTCCTTGATGAGCAGCGCCTCTTCGATGGCGTACTCGTCGAGCTCGTTGATGACGCCGTCGGCCGCGGCGCGGTCGAGCGTGTTGTCATCGGACTTCAGCTTTCGGGGGCTCTCCGTGTCGGGAACCTGCTTCACGCATACGACGATGTTCATGGCCGCCGGCCGACCTCCTTGCAACTCATCTTCAAAGGGTCTGTGTTCGTCCTAGCCTGTCAAACGACCGAATCGGACTCGGATCCGGGGTCATGTTCAAGCCGTCCCCGAATGTTACTCGCTAGTAGGACGCCTTCGCACCGGGGGGCCCTCGGACCACGGGGTCTGTGCAGCCTATGTGACCCAGAACACCCTAGAACCAGCCTTGGACGGTCGCCCGCCACTCCGTAAGGGTGCCGGGAAGGCCATCGATGGGCGAAAGGTCCGGATCGGCGTCGGCGCAGAGCAGGATCAGCACGGCCGACGCCGCGACCACGCACAGCGCCGCGATCGAGGCCGGTTCCCGGCGCGGCAGCAGCCCCGACCAGATCCGCGCGGTCTGACGTCGCGTGGAGGTGCCGCCCGGGCCGAGGAACTGCAGGACCACGATCAGCCCGAAGCCCAGCGTGAGCGCACGGGCGGAGTCCTGCCCCGACGCGATCAGCACGGTCGTCAGGATCGTGCCGCAGATCAGGCCCAGCAGGGTGACGAACGACGAGCTGATCAGCGCCCCCGGCAGATGCAGCGGCGCGCGCAGCATCGTGCCCAGGACGTCGGTGGGACGCTCCCCGCGGCGCACCCGGCGCGACTCCATGCCCTTGGCGGCACGGTCACCGGCCCGCAGCACGACCGCGAGCGCCACCGCGAAGACCGCGGTCTTGACCGGGATCGCCCAGGTGAGACCCAGGATCGCGGCCAGCAGCGAGACACTCAGCACCTTGTAGACGCCGTACGGCTTGGGCGGCGGTTCCGCGGGCCGGTCGGCGCGGGTGCCGGGCGCGGGACGTTCGCCCTGCGGCCGTCCCTGGTTCGGCTGCCGCTGGACGTGGTGGGGCGGCGGGTAGCCGCTGCCCGCGTGGCCGCCCGGCGGGGTGTACGGCTCGTAGCCGACGTCGTTGACGGTTCCGTACGGATCGTTGCCGTACGGGGGCGGCGGCGCCGAGGCGATCCCGTTCCCGCCCTGGTAGGGCGTGGGAGCGGGGGCGGGCGGCGGCGCCACCGGCG
>NZ_BAAGZI010000310.1:0-7141 GCF_054778695.1 Actinocorallia lasiicapitis | reverse complement strand
GTGTGAGGAGCCCGCCGGGGCCGGCCACCTTGCGGCGTCCTGCATCCCCTCCCGGGTCGGCCTGTCCACTGTAACTCCGGCGGGCATGAGCCTGCACATGGTTTTCGTGGATTCGGCTTGCTGAGCTTACGTGTGCTGGGGAAGTGCGTCAAACCGTGACGCGGTCGGGGTGGCGTACGCCATAGGCCCCTTGTACCTTCTACTGATCGGTAGCCCGGTTTGTCCTGCTTGTTTGTCCTGCTGGGAGGCACGTGTTGACGACTCTGACCGTCGCGGGCGCGCTCAATGAGCTGAACGCGAGCCGTTTCGTCGTCGCGGGGGCGCTGGCTCCCGCCCTGTACGACATCAGGGCTTCCCGGCTCGTCGCCAAGCCGGGTCTGGTCGAGGTGCACGCCGATCCTTCGCGTCTCCGGGTTCTGGACGATCCGCGGGGCCGCGGTCTCCATCTGAGCTGTGGTGCCGCCCTGTACAACCTGCGGTTGTCGGCGGCGCAGGTCGGTTGTGAGCCGGTGGTGCGGTTGCTGCCCGACCGTTCTCATCCGACGCTGCTCGCGCAGGTCCGGCTGGCGGGTCCGCACCGGTCGCGCCCGTCGGAGCGGATCCTGTACGCGGCGAGTCTCCGTCCGCTGCCGGCGCGCCAGCCCTATGGCGATCAGCGTCCGCCGGCTCCGGTCCTGCAGGAGCTGGCCGAGGCCGCTCGGCTCGAAGGCGCGACCCTGCACTGTCTGCCGCGGAGCGGCGGACCGCAGACGGCGGTGTTGACGACTCCTTCGGACGGTCCCGCCGCTTGGCTGCGGGCGGGCCAGGCCCTGCAGAGCATCCTTCTGGCCGGGGGGATCCGCGCCGTCAGCGTCTCGTTCCTCTATGAGGTGTCGAGCGTCCCCGGCGCTCTGGCGTCCCTGTCCCCCGGTGAGACACCGCAGCTCGTGCTGCAACTGGCCCGCACCGCTCTCTGACCCGGGCGCTCTCTGACCCGGGCGCGCGGTCAGGCGGTGGCGGCGACCGCCTCGACCTCGATGAGGACGTCGGGATGGTAGAGCCCGGCGACCTTGAGCAGTGAGCTGGTCGGCGGCCGCTCGACGTCGACGAACTCGTCGCGGACAGCGCGGACCGTGGGGAGTTCGGCGGTGTCGACGACGAACAGGGTGAGCTTGACGACGTCGCTCCAGGTCGCGCCCGCCGCTTCCAGCGCCGTGCCGAGGTTCTCGAAGACCTGGCGGGTCTGCGCCTCCCACCCTTCGGCGATCGTCCCGTCGGCGTCCACGGGAACCTGCCCGGACGTCATGATCAGCCGGTGGCCCGCCGGAACGCTGACGACCTGGCTGTAGCCGTTCGCGGCGTTCTTGAACACGTTGCTCGCCATGATCGAAGAGCCTAGACCGCCGAGCGGCTAGGCCGCCGAGTAGACGGTGACGCGGACGGCGGCGGTGGCCTCGATGACGGCGCCGAGGGCGTCGACGCGGGCGGCGAGCTCGCTTTCGGGGACGTGATGGGCGCTGGGGGTCATGGCGGCGAGAGTGACCGCCTCGGCCGGTGCCAGTTTCAGCGGGATCGTCAGCTCCTCGGCGGAGAGGGCGGTGAAGAGGCCGGTGAAGCTCTCGGCGATCCTGGCGTCCTTCTGGCCGTCCACCGTGAGCAGGCCGAGCGGGCCGACGAGTTCGGTGAGGTGTCCGGGGCGCGGGGTCACGACGGCCAGGCGGCCCTCCGGACGGAGCACACGGCGGTACTCGGCCGGGTTCCGGGGGGCGAAGACGTTGAGGAGCACGTCGATCGTGCCGGAGCGGACGGGCAGCGGCGACCAGAGGTCGGCGACGGCCGCGCCCAGCCGTGGATGGGCTTTGGCGGCGCGGCGCATGGCGAACTTGGAGATGTCGAGGGCCAGCCCGCGCTCGGCCCTGCCCAGGGCCGCCGCGAGATAGTGCCCGGTTCCCGCGCCGGCGTCCAGGACGGTCCCGGTGGACAGCGCGGTCAGCGCGTCGGCGATGGGGGTGTAGTGGCCCGCCGCGAGGAAGTCGGCGCGGGCGGCGACCATCGCGGCGGTGTCGGCGGTCCCGGTGTGGGCGTCGCCGCGCAGCAGGCTGGCGTATCCCTGCCGCGCCAGATCGAAGGTGTGGCCTGACGGGCAGCGCAACGCGCCGTCCAGGGTGAGGGGCTGCGCGCACAGCGGGCAGGCCAGCAGGTCGGCGACGGCTTCGAGCACCCGTCCAGCCTAGAGCGCCTTTCCGTGTCGGCGTCCGACGGCGCGGGCGGGTGCGTCGCCGGTGGCGGGCGTTCCGAACGGTTCGCGGGTGGTCAGGGGCCTGCGCGGCGGGGGCGTTCGCGCTGCTGCGGGGTGGGCGGGTCGCCGCCGGGGAGCTTGAACGCCATCCGGAGCACGCCGTTCTCGTAGTCGGTCTCGAGGCTGGTGCAGTCGGCGTCGTCCGGCAGGCGCAGGACGCTGCGGAACAGGCCGTAGGCGATGTCGGCGCGGCCGCGCTCGTGGGAGCTGCCCCGCCGGATCGCCTTGATCTCCAGATGGCCGTGTTCGACGCTCAGATCGATGTCGCGGGCCGGATCGAGGCCGGGGAGGTCGGCGCGGACCACGAACCGGCCGTCCTCGACGTAGTCCTCGGTACGGATGGGCCGTCCTGCCTGGCGGAGCCGGGCGACGGGCGGCAGGTCGCCGAGTCGGCGCAGAATGTCGGAAGCCATGAGGGGACGCCTCCAGACGTCGGCGGTTCGGGCGTTTCCATCCGACTCCGCCCGCCAGGCGCAGTCCAGCCTGACGGGCGGTCCAATACCGGTCAACAATGAGTCACATGACCAGAACAAGGCCGGACCAGCGGACGGTCAGCCGGCCTCGGCGATCCGCTTGCGGACATCGTCCATGTCGAGGGCGCGGACCTGCTCGATGATGCCTTCGAGGGCCTGCTCGGGCAGGGCGCCGGGCTCCGCGTAGACGATGACGCCGTCGCGGACGGCCATGATCGTCGGGATCGAGCGGATGTCGAAGCGGGCGGCGAGTGCCTGCTGGTCCTCGGTGTCGACCTTCGCGAACCTGATGTCCTCGTGCTTCTGGGACAGCTTCTCGTAGGTCGGGGCGAACCGGACACAGGGGCCGCACCAGGAGGCCCAGAAGTCGATCAGCACGATGCCGTCGCCCTGTGCCACCTCGTCAAAGGTGTCCTCGGTGAGCGCGAACGTGGCCATGGGGGCGGTTCTCCTGTTCTGACGGTATTGAGGGCCCGGTAAGTGGGCACCCCGTAGAGCAGCGGGGCGGCTCCGGCTATTCCCCTCCCGGATCTGGGAATCACAGAGCCGTAATTAACGTTGGCAGTGTAGGGAGACCTCGACCAAAGAAGGGTCAGGATGGCTGCAACTCGTGGCGCGACCGTGGACACCCCCGACAAAGACCTCGTCGGCGCCTACCTCGACCGGATCGGCCGTCGGCCGCTGCTCGACGCCGTCGAGGAGGTCGAGCTGGCCAAGGCGATCGAGGCCGGGCTGTTCGCCCAGCAAGTGATCGACTCGGACGACGAGCTGCCCGAGGGCGCTCGTATAGACGAGCTGCAGGAGCTTGTCGAACTCGGCCTGAAGGCCAAGCAACGCTTCGTTGAGGCCAATCTACGTCTTGTGGTGTCGATTGCGCGCAAATACCCGACAGAATCTCTACCGCTCATCGATCTGATCCAGGAGGGTAACCTCGGGCTGATGCGGGCCGTGGAGAAGTTCGACTACCAGCGGGGGTACAAGTTCTCGACGTACGCCACCTGGTGGATCAGGCAGGCCATCGGCCGTGGCCTGAGCCACACGGCGCGGGCGATCCGCCTGCCGGTGCACGTCGAGGAGGAGCTGTCCCGGTTGCGGCGGGCGGAACGCACCCTCAGCCGTGAGCTGGGCCGCGACCCCAACCGCGAGGAGCTGGCCGAGACCCTGGACACCAGCCCCGAACACGTGGACGAACTGCTCGGCTGGCGGCGTGACCCGGCGTCGCTGGACGCCAGCGTCGACGACGAGGGCGAGACCCCCATGGGGACCCTGCTCCAGGACCCCGATGCGATCACCCCGGAGCTGGAGGTCGTCGCGGCCGACGATCTGCACGGCCTGGCGAAGATGCTGGAACGCCTCCCCCAGCGCGAGCAGGCGATCCTGCGGGCCAGGTTCGGCATGGACAACGGCGAGCCCCAGTCCTACGCCCAGATCGGCGCCCGTTACGGGCTCTCGCACAACCGGGTCCGCCAGATCACCGACCGCTCGCTCCGGCGGCTGCGGCAGCTCGTGATCGAGTCGGAGCGAACCGTCCGGGAGATCAAGCCGGCGGTGGCGGCCTGATCACCTGGGCTGTACAGGCCCGCCCGTGAGGGCAAGCGAGGCCGGTGAGCGCAGGAGCGCCTGCCGGCCTCACTGTTTCCGGCGTGTCCTGTTCCGACGTGTTCCGCGGGGCTCGGCGCACTCGCCGGGAACTCCGCGGGAACCGCTGTCTTATCTGGTGGGATCGGCGGTGGCCGCGGGTGCGGAGGTGGCCTAGCCTGGATGGTTGTGAGCACGCAGATTCCTGACCTCAACTCCTGGCGCACCAAGCCGATCGTCCAGCAGCCCGAGTGGGAGGACCCCGCCGAGCTGGCCGCGGTCACCGCAGAGCTGGCCAAGCAGCCTCCGCTGGTGTTCGCCGGCGAGTGCGACCAGCTCAAGGACCGGCTCGCCGCGGTGGCGCTGGGCGAGGCGTTCGTCCTGCAGGGCGGCGACTGCGCGGAGACCTTCGAGGGCTCGGGCGCCGACGCGGTGCGTAACAAGATCAAGACCTTGCTGCAGATGGCCGCCGTCCTCACCTACGCGGGCAGCATTCCCGTCGTCAAGATCGGCCGGATGGCCGGGCAGTTCGCCAAACCGCGCTCCAAGGGCACCGAGACCCGCGACGGCGTGACCCTGCCCGCCTACCGGGGCGACATGGTCAACGGCTTCGACTTCACGGCCGAGGCCCGCCGCAACGACCCGGACCGGCTGCTGCGCGCTTACTACTCGGCGGCCACCACCCTCAACCTGACGCGCGCCTTCACCCAGGGCGGCTACGCCGACCTGCGGCAGGTCCACGCCTGGAACCAGGACTTCGTGAAGGCCAGCCCGGCCGGGCAGCGCTACGAGCAGGTCGCGGGCGAGATCGACCGGGCGCTGCGCTTCATGCGGGCCTGCGGCGCCGACCCCGCGGAGTTCGGCGGGGTGGAGTTCTACTCCAGCCACGAGGCGCTGATCCTCGACTACGAGCACGCGCTGACCAGGGTCGACTCCAGGACCGGGCTGCCCTATGACGTCTCGGCGCACTTCCTGTGGATCGGTGAGCGGACCCGTCAGCTCGACGGCGCGCACATCGACTTCATGCGGAAGATCCGCAACCCGATCGGGGTGAAGCTCGGCCCGACCACCAGCCCCGACGACGCCCTGGCGCTGATCGAGGCGCTCAACCCCGACAACGAGCCGGGCAGGCTCACCTTCATCACCCGGATGGGCGCCGGCAAGATCCGTGACGGTCTGCCGCCGCTGGTGGAGAAGGTGTCCCAGACCGGCGCGCACGTCGCCTGGATCTGCGACCCGATGCACGGCAACACCTTCGAGGCCGAGTCGGGCTACAAGACCCGTGCGTTCAACGACGTCGTCGACGAGGTCGCGGGCTTCTTCGAGGTGCACCGCTCGCTCGGCACCCACCCGGGCGGCCTGCACATGGAGTTCACCGGCGACGACGTCACCGAGTGCGTTGGCGGCGGCCACGAGATCACCGAGGACGATCTGCACCACCGCTACGAGACCTACTGCGACCCGCGCCTCAACCGGCAGCAGTCGCTGGACCTGGCATTCATGGTCGCGGAGATGTACGGCTCCGGCCGGTAGCGACCTCGGCCCAGACCGTCTTGCCGCCGTCGGGGGAGCGTTCGGCTCCCCAGGCGGCGGAGTAGGCGTCGACGAGGAACAGGCCGCGGCCGCCGTCGTCGAGCGGTTGGGGCTTGCCGAGCGACGGCATCCGGTGGTCGCGGTCGCGGACCTCGATCCGGATGTAGCCGTCGTGGAGGATCAGCCGGAGCTCCAGCGGGGTGGCGGCGTGCCGGACGGCGTTGGCGACCAGTTCCGCGACGATCGCCGTGACGGGCTCCTCGTCACCGGTCAGCGACCAGGACCGCATCGTGCTGGCGGTGAGCCGCCGAGCCTGCTCCACCGCGTCGGTGACCGGCGCGGCTCGGAGAGTCTTCTCGGTCAGCATCAGGACTCGCGGATGAGGAACCTGTCCAGGCCGGTCGTGCGCAGCACGTTCTCCACCCGGCCGTAGGCCCCCGTGACGATCAGCGCCGAATTGCTGGCCCTCGCGTGCTTGTACGCCCTGACCAGCACGTTCAGCCCGGAGGAGTCGCAGAAGTCGACGGCCGTCAGATCGACGACCACCTCGCTCTCTCCGCTGTCGATGAGGCCGGCGAGACACTCGCGCAGCCCCTCCGAAGAGTGCAGGTCGATGGAGCCGCGCGCCATCACCAGCGCCCGGCCGTCCTGTCGCGTCGTCTGCAAAGCCAGCCCCACACCACCCAACATAACCTGATCGTCACCCTGTTGCGCGCAGAACCACGATCGCCATGTCGTCGTGGCCCGGTTCCGGGGAGAAGTCTTGAACCGCTCTTTCGACGGTCGCGGCGATCGCGCCGGCGTTCAACCCGACACAGGAAGCGAACAGGCGTTCGAGTCCGGTGCCGTCGCCGAGCATCTTCTCGCCGTGGCGGCGCTCGGTGACGCCGTCGGTGACGGCCAGCAGCACCTGGCCGGGCAGCAGCTTGCGGGCCTGGGCCGTGAAGGCGACGTCGTCGAGCACGCCCAGCAGCGGCTGGGGCTGGGTGCCCTCCTCGATCGTGCCGTCGGCCGACAGGATCAGCGGCAGCGGGTGGCCGGCGCAGACCATCGACAGGTCGCCCGTCTCGGCGATCTCGCCGTGCAGGAGGGTCAGCAGCCTGCCCCGGTCCCCCTCGCCGATGATCAGGCTGTTCAGCCGCTCCATGACGTCGGCCAGCGGCATCCCCTCACCACCGAGGATCCGCAGGGCGTGCCGGGCCAGCACGGTGACGGCCGCCGCGACCAGCCCTGTGGCGTTGACGTCGCCGATCGCGAGCCGCCGGCGCGCCACCCCGTC
>NZ_BAAGZI010000309.1:0-7162 GCF_054778695.1 Actinocorallia lasiicapitis | reverse complement strand
GGCGGCGGTGAACTCGCGGCGCCGCTTGCCGACGGCCCGCGCGATCACCGCGCGCTCCTCGGGGAACAGCCAGGAGTCGGTGAGGGCGTCGCCGAACGCCTCGACGGCCACGACGGAGCCCGGCAGGATCCGCCCGATCATGCCGGCTCGCCGGGGAGCACGCGGTGGAGGCGGCGCGGCCGGTCCGGCCAGTTCCGCGACTCGCGCGGGTAGCCGACCGACACCTCCTCGAAGGGGACGCCGTCCAGGGTCAGCCTGCGGGGGATGTGCAGATGCCCGTAGACCACGGCCTTCGCCCGGAACTTCACATGCCACCGCGCGGTGCGCTCCGAGCCGCACCACAGCGCGAACTCCGGATGGAGCAGGATGTCGGTGGGCTCCCGCACCAGCGGCCAGTGGCCGACCAGGACGGTCGGCAGCTCGGGGTCGAGTGCGGCGAGCCGGAGCTCGGTCTGCTCGATCCGCGCCCGGCTCCACTCCTCGCGGGTCGGGTAGGGGTCGGGGTGCAGCAGGATCTCGTCGGTGCAGACCACGCCCGCGTCGTGGGCGAGCCGCAGCGCGTGCTCCTTGGACCACACGCCGGGCGGCAGGAAGCTGTAGTCGTACAGGGTGAACAGCGGCGCGATCACGGCGGGGCCGCCCGCGCCCCGCCAGACCGGGTAGGGGTCCTCCGGGGTGAGCACGCCGAGCCGGCGGCACTCCTCGACCAGGTAGGTGTAGCGGGCCACGCCGCGGAGCGGCACCGGGTCCGACGGCGGAGTCCACAGTTCGTGGTTGCCCGGGGTCCAGATCACGGTGGCGAACCGTTCGCTGAGGGTGCGCAGCGCCCAGACGACGTCCTCCGCGAACTCGCCGACGTCACCGGCGACCAGCAGCCAGTCCGCGTCGGTCACCGGGCGCAGCGACTCCACCAGCCGCCGGTTCTCCTGGTGCCCGACGTGCAGGTCGCTGATCGCGAACAGGGCGGGCTCAGACATGGGCGCGCAGCACCGCGGAGAGCCGTTCGATGGTGTCGGCGGGCTTGGCGCTCAGATAGAAGTGGCCTCCCTCGAACACCTCCAGCCCGAAACCGCCGGTGGTGTGCCCGGCCCAGGCGCCCGCCTCCTCCAGGGTGACGTGCGGATCGGAGTCGCCGACGAAGACCGTCACCGGGCACGCCACGGTCGTGCCCGGCGGGCACCGGTAGGTCTCGATGGCCTGGTAGTCGGCGCGGATCGCGGGCAGGAAGAGGCGCAGCAGCTCGTCGTCCTGCAGGAGGCTCGGGTCGGTGCCGCTCAGCCGCTTCAGCTCCGCGATGACCCCTTCCTCGTCCCGCAGGTGCACCGACTCCGCCCGGTGTCGTGACGGCGCCCGCCGTCCGGAGGCGACCAGCGCCACCGGCGGGCGCGCCAGCCGCCGCGCCACCTCGAACGCCAGCGACGCGCCCATGCTGTGCCCGAAGAACACGAGCCGGTCGTCCTGCCGGGGGCGCAGGGCCTCGTGCACGGCGTCGGCGAGCAGCCCGAGGTCGGTGAAGGGCGGCTCCTGCCTGCGGTCCTGCCGTCCCGGGTACTGGACGGCCAGCACCTCCACCTTCTGCGCCAGGTCCGCCGAACGGCTCAGCGCGGCGGAGACGGGGAAGTAGTAGGTGGCGGAGCCGCCCGCATGCGGGAAGCACACCAGGCGTACGGCGGCCTCCGGCACCGGGTGGAAACGCCTGATCCAGGTGTCGCTCTCGGTCGGGCCGGTCATGGCCGTCAACTCCTCATCCCGGCGGATTCCGTCCGGCCCGCTCGATGTTTCCGTCCTGTTTCTCTTTGCTCTGAATGCTGGCAACGGGGTGAGTCCGGCACCACCCCTACAGGCCCCTGCAATCGCGGCGGTAGGGGTGGTGGCGGGGTTTTTGTGGGGTGCGCGGCGCTTGGCCCACCGGCGACGGCTCGGATTCAATCGAATGCGGCCAGTCGAATTATTTCCGGAAATAGCAGGGGGTATGGTGACCGAGGTCGAGGACACCCGGTTCAGAGCGGCGGAACTGGCCGCGCTGCGCGAGCAGGCGCTGGCGGGGCCGTCGGAGAAGGCGACCGAGCAGCAGCGCGCCCGCGGCAAGCTGACCGTGCGGGAACGGATCGAGCTGCTCTTCGACCCGGGAACGTTCCGGGAGATCGAACGGTTCCGCAGGCACCGGGCCTCCGGCTTCGGCCTGGAGGACCGCCGCCCGCACACCGACGGGGTGGTGGCTGGCTGGGGCGAGGTCCACGGCCGCACCGTCTTCACCTACGCGCACGACTTCCGGATCTTCGGCGGCTCGCTGGGCGAAGCCCACGCCGCGAAGATCCACAAAGTGATGGATCTGGCGGCGGCGGCGGGCGCGCCGCTGGTCAGCCTCAGCGACGGCGCGGGCGCCCGGATCCAGGAGGGCGTCACCGCGCTGGCCGGATACGGCGGCATCTTCCGCCGCAACGTCGCCTCCTCCGGGGTGATCCCGCAGATCAGCGTCATCCTCGGGCCGTGCGCGGGAGGCGCGACCTACTCGCCCGCGCTCACCGACTTCGTGTTCATGGTGCGGGACATCTCGCAGATGTACATCACGGGCCCCGACGTCGTGCAGTCGGTGACCGGCGAGGTCATCTCCCACGACGAGCTGGGCGGGGCGTCGGTGCACTCCTCGGTGTCGGGGGTGGCGTCGATCGCCTGCGAGACCGAGGAGGAGTGCCTGGAGGAGGTCCGGTATCTGCTGTCGCTGCTGCCGTCCAACAACCGGGAGACCCCGCCGTCGGTTACGCCCGCCGACAGCCCCATCCGGCGGGTCGACGCGCTGCTGGACCTGGTGCCGGCCGACCCGAGCCGCGCCTACGACATGCGCCTGGTCATCGAGGAGATCGTCGACGACGGCGAGCTGATGGAGGTGCACGCCACCTGGGCCACCAATATCATCTGCGCGCTGGCCCGGCTCGACGGGCACGTCGTCGGGATCGTCGCCAACCAGCCGTTCTCCCAGGCCGGAGTGCTGGACATCCATGCGTCGGAAAAAGCCGGACGATTCGTCCAGATGTGCGACGCGTTCAGCATCCCGCTGGTCACACTGGTCGACGTTCCCGGTTTCCTGCCCGGCCGCGAACAGGAGCACGGCGGGATCATCCGGCACGGCGCGAAGCTGCTGTACGCCTACTGCAACGCGACCGTCCCGCGCGTCCAGGTGATCCTCCGCAAGGCCTACGGCGGCGCGTACATCGTCATGGACTCCCGGTCGATCGGCTGCGACCTGTCGTTCGCGTGGCCCACCAACGAGATCGCCGTGATGGGCGCCGAAGGCGCCGCCAACGTGGTGTTCCGCCGGGAGATCGCCGCCGCCGACGATCCGGGAGCGGCCCGCGCGCAGCGCATCAAGGAGTACAAGAAGGAACTGATGCACCCCTACTACGCCGCGGAACGCGGTCTGGTGGACGAGGTCATCGACCCCGCCGACACCCGCGCCGCGCTGATCGACGCGCTGAGCGCGCTCCGGCACAAGGAGGCGGCGCTGCCGTCCCGCAAGCACGGAAACCTCCCGATGTGATGACCCGTACCGAGCTGGAAGGCGAGCTCCCGCTGCTGCGCGTGGTCCGCGGGGCTCCCGACGAGGTCGAGCTGGCGGCGGTGACGGTCGCGATCGTCACGCTGCTGCGCGACCGGGCGGAGGCGCCCCTGCCCGCGGTACGGCCGGTCGGCTGGCGGCGGCCCGCGGGGTTCCGGCCGCCGGGCGCCTGGTCGTCCCGCTGACCCGCCCCGACCTTAGGGGCGAGCTAGGGGTTGGTGGGCCGACCGCCTCTCCCTAGCTTGATGGAGATCGTCTTGCGCACTGGCGGCATTCGACCGGGGTGGCTTTGTGAGTAACGAGGAAAAGCTTCTCGACTATTTGAAGCGGGCGACCGCGGATCTGCGTGAAGCGCGAAAGCGCATCGCGGAGAACGAACGGCGGGAATGCGCGCCCATCGCCATTGTGGGGATGGCGTGCCGCTATCCGGGCGGTGTCGCCACGCCGGACGATCTGTGGCGTCTGGTGGCCGACGGGACGGACGCGGTGGCGGCGTTCCCCGCGGACCGCGGCTGGGACCTCGCCGGACTCTACGACCCGGAACCCGGCAGGCCGGGGAAGAGCGTGACGCGCGAAGGCGGCTTCCTGTACGACGCCGCCGACTTCGACGCCGACTTCTTCGGGATCTCGCCGCGTGAGGCCGTGGAGACCGACCCGCAGCAGCGGCTGCTGCTGGAGGCGTCCTGGGAGGCCGTCGAGCGGGCGGGCATCGACCCGGCGTCACTGAAGGGCAGCCCCACCGGGGTGTTCGCCGGGGTGATGTACCACGACTACGCCGACAGCAGCAGCGGCGGCAGCCTCGTCTCGGGCCGTGTCGCCTACACGCTCGGCCTGGAGGGTCCGGCGCTGACGGTGGACACGGCGTGCTCGTCGTCGCTGGTGGCGCTGCATCTGGCCGCCGCGTCGCTGCGGTCGGGGGAGTGCTCCCTGGCCCTGGCGGGCGGGGTGACCGTCATGAGCACGCCGGACATGTACGTCTACTTCAACACCCAGCGCGGTCTCGCCCCGGACGGCCGCTGCAAGGCGTTCGCGGCCGCCGCCGACGGCATGGGCTGCTCCGAGGGGGTCGGGGTGCTGCTGCTGGAGCGGCTGGACGATGCTGTCCGCCTCGGCCATCCGGTGCTGGCGGTGGTGCGGGGGAGCGCGGTCAACCAGGACGGCGCTTCCAACGGGCTGACGGCGCCGAACGGCCCGTCCCAGCGGCGGGTGATCCGCGCGGCCCTGGCCGGCGCCCGGCTGACCGCCGACCAGATCGACGCCGTTGAAGCCCACGGCACCGGTACCGCGCTGGGGGATCCGATCGAGGCGCAGGCGCTGCTGGCGACCTACGGCCAGGGTCGGGAGCGGCCGCTGTGGCTGGGGTCGATCAAGTCGAACCTGGGGCACACCCAGGCCGCGGCGGGCGTCGCCTCGATCATCAAGATGGTGCAGGCGATGCGCCATGGAGTGCTGCCGAAGACCCTGCACGTGGACGAGCCGAGCCCGCAGGTGGACTGGCCGTCCGGCGACGTCCGGCTGCTGACGGAGGCACGGGACTGGCCGGAGACCGGCCGTCCACGCCGGGCGGGCGTGTCGTCGTTCGGCCTGAGCGGCACCAACGCCCACGTCATCCTCGAGGAAGCCCCGACCCCTGTCGCCGCCGCTCCGCCACCCACGGGACCGGTCGTCTGGACGGTCTCGGGCCGCACCCCGGCCGCGCTCCGCGCCCAGGCGGCCCGTCTGGTGTCCGCTCTCGACCCGGCGGCCCACCCGGCCGACGTCGCCTTCTCCCTGGCGACCGGCCGCACCCCCCTCGAACACCGCGCCGTCGTGGTGGGGGAGCAGCCCTCCGAACTGCTGTCCGGCCTGGCCGGACTCGCCGAAGGCCGTCCAGCGCACGGCCTCACCGTGGACACGGCCCAGGAGGGCCGCCTCGCGTTCCTCTTCTCCGGCCAGGGCAGCCAACGCCTGGGCATGGGCCGCGACCTGTACGACGCGTTCCCGGTCTTCGCTGAGGCTTTCGACGCGGCCTGCGCCGAGCTGGACACCCACCTCACCCGCCCCCCGCACATGACCCCCAACGACGAAGCAGCCCATCCATATCGGCCACTTGGCGCTGCTGAGGCCGGTCCGCAAAATGAGGCGTTCGGGGGCGAAGGGCCCCTCCCCGGCCGGTCGGTTGACGCTCATGTAAGTGGTCCGCTGGGTGACGTGGCCTGGGCCGATGGGGGGCCGCTGGATCGGTCGGCCGACGCTGAGGTGGTCGATCCGCTGCGTGGGGAGGCACGGGGCGAAGAGACCGTGCCGGATCGGTCGGTTGGCGCTCATTTGGGTGAGGTGGCCTGGGATGGAGGACGCCTGCCGGATCAGTGGGTTGGCGCCGCTGCGGAGAGTCCGCTCGGTGCGAGCGCTGGGGGCGGTGGAGGTCTGCCGGGTCGGGCGGTCGAGGTCGGCATCGGCTTGGTGGGTCGTTCGTTGCGTGAGGTGGTGTGGGGGGACGCGGAGGCGTTGGACCAGACCGTCTATGCGCAGGCTGGGTTGTTCGCGTTCGAGGTGGCGTTGTTCCGGTTGTTGGAGTCGTGGGGGATTCGTCCCGACTTTCTGGCGGGGCATTCGATCGGGGAGATCGGGGCGGCGCACGTTGCCGGGGTGTTCTCGCTTGGTGACGCGGCGCGTCTTGTCGCCGCTCGGGGACGGTTGATGCAGGGGCTTCCGGCAGGCGGTTCGATGGCCGCGCTCCAGGCGGCGGAGGATGAGGTGCGCCCGCTGCTCGACGAGGGGACGGGGATTGCGGCGGTGAACGGGCCGCGCTCGGTCGTGGTCTCCGGCGAGGATGCCGCCGTTACGAAGATCGTTGAGATTTTCGCGGGGCGGGGGCGCAAGACGACTCGGCTGCGGGTGTCGCACGCGTTCCACTCGCCGTTGATGGAGCCCATGCTCGAAGAGTTCCGGCGGGTCGCCGAGTCCGTCGCCTATGGACGTCCCGCCGTTCCGATGGTCTCGCTGCTCACCGGTGCGCCGGCCGAACCGGGGGAGATGGGGACGGCCGAGTACTGGGTGCGGCATGTTCGTGAGGCGGTCCGGTTCGCTGACGGGGTGCGTGCCCTCGCCGACGCGGGCGTGACCAGATTCGCTGAGATCGGTCCTGACGGTGTGCTCACGGCCCTCGCCCAGCAGACCGCTGACGACGAACAGATCCGGTTCGCGGCGCTGCAGCGCGGTGACCTTCCCGAGCGCGCCGCTCTGCTCGGCGCCGTCGGCGGGCTGCATGCCGCCGGGGTTCCGGTGGACTGGCGGACGGTGTACGCCGGAGCGCGTCGGGTGGACCTGCCGACTTACGCCTTCCAGAAGCGGCGGTACTGGTCCGCCGCGTCGAACACGGCGACCGTCCAGGGGGTCGCCGCGCTCGCCCATCCGGTGCTCGACGCCGTCCTGGAGCTGCCGGACGGAGACGGGGCCGTGCTGACGGGAAGCCTGTCGGCCGACCGGCAGCCGTGGCTCGCCGACCACGACCTGCTCGGCGTGGCGCTGCTGCCTCCGGCCGCGTTCGTGGAACTCGCCCTGCGGGCGGGCGAACACCTCGACGTCCCGGCCGTCGCGGGCCTCACCGTGCACGCCCCGCTGCTC
>NZ_BAAGZI010000308.1:0-7260 GCF_054778695.1 Actinocorallia lasiicapitis | reverse complement strand
GGCTGCTGTCGAACTGGGCCGTCCAGCCGTCCTTCACCCAGCGGCCGCCTTCGGCACGCCAGCCGCCGACCACGACGCCCCGGCCGACGACGACCCCCGCCGCCACCCCCACGCAGACCCCTGACCAGGGGCAGGAGCACGGGAACAAGCCCACCGCCCCGCCCGGCCAGGACAAGAAGAACAAGAACCGGCCGTGAAGCCGCGCGACCCCCGAGCCCACTGGTTCCTGCTGGCGCTCGGCGGTCTCCTCCTGGCCTGCGTGCTGCTGATGGACGGCTTCGTCCACGGCGCCGTCGGCGAAGGCCCGCGCGAGAACCCCGCCGCCACCGCCGAGACCCCCGCTTCCGTGACGTCCGGCGGCCCCGTGATCAAGACCGACGGCCACCGCACCCAGTCGGCGCGGCTGCCCGCCAAGACCATCGCACTGACCTTCGACGACGGCCCGGACGCCGAGTGGACCCCCGAGATCCTCGACGTCCTGAAAAGGCACGACGCCAAGGCCACGTTCTTCGTGGTCGGCAGCCATGTGGCGCAGGAGCCGGGGATCGTCCGCCGGACCCTCGCCGAAGGCCACGAGCTCGGCAACCACACCTATACCCATGCCGATCTGGCCGCGTCCTCCGATGTCCGGATCCGTACCGAGCTGTCGCTGACCCAGCGGGCGCTCGCGGGCGCGGCGGGCGTCAAGACCAGGCTGATGCGGATGCCGTACTCGGCGACCCCCGAGGGCACCACCGGCGACCAGTGGCGGGCCGCCCAGGTCGCCGGTGCGCAGGGCTATCTGGTCGTCCTCACCGACCGCGACACCGAGGACTGGAGCAGGCCGCCCGTCGACCGGATGGTCGCGGCCGCCACCACCGCGAGCCGGCAGGGCGAGGGCGCGATCATCATGCTGCACGACTCGGGCGGCGACCGGGCCGGAACCGTCGCGGCCGTCGAGCAGATCATCACCACGCTGCAGCCGCAGGGCTACCGGTTCACCACGCTGACCGGCGGGCTGGGGCTGCCGAAGGCCGAGGTCGCGGCGTCGGCCCGGGAGAAGGCGTTCGGCACGGTGCTGGTGCGCAGCCAGCAGTTCTCCGGATGGCTGGTCGGCGCGCTGTCGGTGCTGTTCGGGATCGCCGGTGTCCTCTGTGTGGCGCGCCTGCTGTTCCTGCTGGTCTTCGCCCATCTGCATGTGCGGAGCGTCCGGGGCAGGCGGCCGGGTCGCGGCCGTGACCCCGTCCAGCCGCCGCTCACGGTGATCGTCCCGGCGTTCAACGAGGAGGCCGGGATCGCGGCGTCCGTCCGTTCGCTGATGGACACCGACTACCAGGGGCCGCTGGAGATCCTCGTCGTGGACGACGGCTCCACCGACCGGACCGCCGAGATCGTCGACGCGCTGCGGGTGCCAGGCGTCCGGCTGATCCGCAAGGCCAACGGCGGCAAGCCGTCGGCGCTGAACGCGGGCATCGAGCAGGCACGCGGCGAGATCCTGGTCATGGTGGACGGCGACACCGTCTTCCAGCGCGACACGCTCCGGCAGCTCGTCAAGGCGTTCACCGACCCCGTGGTCGGCGCGGTCAGCGGCAACACCAAGGTCGCCAACCGGGGCGGGATCCTCGGCCGCTGGCAGCACATCGAGTACGTGATCGGCTTCAACCTCGACCGGCGCATGTTCGACCTGCTGGAATGTATGCCGACCGTCCCGGGCGCGATCGGCGCGTTCCGCGCGGACGCCCTCGCCGCGGTCGGCGGGGTCAGCGACGACACCCTCGCCGAGGACACCGATCTGACCATGGCCGTCGCCAGGTCGGGACGGCGCGTCGTCTACGAGGAGAACGCGATCGCCTGGACCGAGGCGCCCGCGAGCCTCCGGCAGCTCTGGCGGCAGCGTTACCGCTGGTGCTACGGGACGATGCAGGCGATGTGGAAGCACCGCGCCTCGCTCAAGGAGCCGTTCGGCCGCCGCTGCCTGACCTATCTGATGGTCTTCCAGGTGCTGCTGCCGCTGATCGCGCCCGCCGTGGACCTGTTCGCGGTCTACGGTCTGCTGTTCCTCGATCCGCTGCACACGATCGCGATGTGGCTGGTGTTCGTCGTCGGCCAGATGGCGGCCGGGGCCTACGCGCTCTACCTGGACAAGGAGCCGGTGCGGCCGCTGTGGACCCTCCCGCTCCAGCAGATCGTCTACCGGCAGCTCATGTATCTGGTGGTCATCCAGTCGCTGGTGACGGCGGTGCTCGGGGCGCGGCTGCGCTGGCAGACCATCCGCAGGACCGGGACCTTCGAGGATGTGCCGGCAACCAACCTCTCTGGCCAGCGGACCGGGGCGTTTCTATGATGGGCTGATGGATCTGATCGTCAGTACGGTGTACGGCAAGGTGCGGGGCCGGGTGGCGGACGGGGTGGCCCGGTTCCTCGGGATTCCGTTCGCGGCGGCGCCGTTCGGGGAGCACCGGTTCCGGGCGCCCGCGCCCGTCGTGCCCTGGGACGGGGTGCGGGACGCGCTGGAGTACGGGCCCACCGTGCCGAAGGCGCCCTACCGGCCACCGCTGTACGCGCTGCTCCCCGAAGTGGACCTTCCCGGCGAGGAGTGCCTGAACCTGAACGTCTGGGCGCCGCGCGACGCCGAAGGGCTGCCGGTCCTGGTCTGGGTGCACGGCGGGGCGTTCCGCAACGGCTCGGGCTCCGTACCCGTCTACGACGGCGGCACCTTCGCCCGCGACGGCGTGGTCTGCGTGACGATCAACTACCGGCTCGGCGTGGAGGGGTTCGCGGAACTCCCCGGCGCGCCCCGCAACCGGGGGCTGCTCGACCAGATCGCCGCCCTGGAATGGGTGCGCGACAACATCGCGGCGTTCGGCGGCGACCCCGAACAGGTCACGGTGTTCGGCGAATCGGCGGGCGGGATGAGTGTCGCGACGCTGCTCTCCCTCGACCTCGGGCTGTTCCACCGGGCCATCGCCCAGTCGGGCGCCGGGCACATCGCCCAGCTTCCCGAGGACGCGCTGAAGGTCACCGCGGAGCTGGCCCGGCGGCTGGGCGTCGAGCCGACGGCCGAAGGGCTCGCCGAGATCACACCGGAACGGATCGTCGAGGTGCAGGCCGAGGTCCAGGCGGAGATCGGCGCGGTGCCCGACCCCGGACGCTGGGGCTACTCGACCGTCCAGGGCGGAATGCCGTTCATGCCCGTCCTGGACGCCGAGCTGTTCACCCGCCGCCCCATCGACGCCGTCCGCGACGGCGCGGGCCGCGACATCCCGCTGCTCACCGGCACCAACAGCGACGAGTTCCGGCTGTACCTCGCCCCGTCGGGGATGGTCGACCTGCTCAACGTGGAGCTGGTCACCGGGCTGCTCGCCACCATGGGCATCGAGCCGGGCACCGCCGAGACCTACCAGGCGAACCGGCCCGGCGCCAAGCCGGGCGACATCATGTCGGCGGTCATCACCGACTGGTTCTTCCGGGTGCCGGCGATCCGGCTCGCCGAGGCCAAACCGCACAACACGTGGATGTACGAGTTCGCCTGGAACTCCGGCGCGCAGGACGTGCCCGCGCCGCTGAAGGCGTGTCACGCGCTGGAGCTCGGCTTCGTCTTCGACGCCCTGGCCTCCACCGAGGGCCGCGGGCTGGTCGGCCCGAACCCGCCGCAGGCCCTCGCCGACACCATGCACGCCGCGTGGGTGGCGTTCGCCAAGACCGGCGACCCCGGCTGGCCGCGCTACGACGAGGCCAGGACCGTCCAGGTCTTCGACGTCGAACCGGCCCTGACGGCCGACCCCAGGGCCGACGAGCGGAAGCTCTGCCCCGACCGCTGAGTCAGCCGCCCGCCAGGTGCGGCGCGAGCGCGATCAGCGCGAACGCCGCGCCCTGCGGGTCGCCGAGCACGGCGAGCCGGCCCGCGGGGCTGTCGATGAACGGGCTGACCTGCTCGGCCCCCAGATCGACGGCCTTCGCGACGGCCCGGTCCACGTCCGCGACGTCGAAGTAGACCAGCCAGAACGGCGGCACGCTCGCCGGCATCGCCTCCGGCATCCGCATCAGCCCCGCCTGCGACACCCCGTCCAGCTTGAACTCGGTGTACTCGGGGCCGCCCTCGGGCGTCCAGCCGAACACGTCGGGGTAGAAGGCGAGCGCCTTGTCGGGGTCGCGGGTGTTCAGCTCGCTCCAGGCGTAGGTGTTCGGCTCGCCGACGATCCCGGAGCCGGGATGGTCGATCGCCTCCCAGACCATGATGAACGCGCCCTCGAGGTCGAGGAACCCGGCCATCTTCCCGGCCTTGAACACCTGCATGGCGGGCACCACGAGCTGCCCGCCCGCCGCCAGCACCCGGGCCGCCGTCGCCTCCGCGTCGTCGGTGGCGACATAGGTGTTCCACATCGCGGGCATCCCCTCGGCGGCCTGCGGGCCGATCCCGGCGACCCGCCGGCCCCGCAGCGCGAACTGCCCGTACCCGCCCGCTTCGGGATCCTGCTCCCAGAACGTCTCCCAGCCGAAGAGCTTCTCGTAGAAGTCAGCGGCCGCGAACCGGTCCTTCGCCGAGTAGTCCACCCAGCACGGCATCCCCGGCGCATAGGAATCTCTGTCTGCCATACCACCCATCCTCAGACCAGGACCGGTGTTCTGTCAGTGCCTCCGGGTAAAACGTTGGACTAGAGCTTGCGGGCCAGCACCCGGTAGGTGTTGCCGACGGCGCCGGTCCTGCGCTGGATCGGGTAGATGGCGTGGTCGGCGACGGTCGCGGCGGCGATGACGGGGGCCGCCGCCAGATAGCCGGTGATCCGCGCCGCCCAGGCCAGCCGGGGATGCCGGACGTTCAGCCACGGCCGGTGCGGGGAGGGCAGCAGCCGGTTCAGCATCAGCAGCACGACCATCAGCAGGTCGAGCTGCTGGTGGGCTTCGGCGCGGTGCACGTCGAGGACCTCGAAGCCGCGCCGCTCCAGCGCCGCGGTCAGATTGTCCAGCGGCACGAAGTGCAGGTGCTGCGGCTGGAACCAGTTGTGCCACCAGCGGCCCACCCAGCGGGCGACGGGCGATTCGGGGTCCGGCACCTCGATCAGCAGATGGCCGCCCTCCGGCAGCACGGCCGCCGCCGCGTCCAGCTCGACGCCGGGATCGAGGGTGTGCTCCAGATAGTGGTGCATACTCACCACGTCGTACCGGCCGACGAGATGCCCGGCCAGCTCGGGGAACAGCCCGTGGTGGGCGGTGTCGACCCAGCCCTGGCGTTCGGCCTCCGCGATGCTGGTGCCGTTCATGTCGAGCACGTCGAAGACGGTGTCGGGCCAGGTGTCGCGGGCGGCGTTGCAGAAGTGGCCGTGGCCGCCGCCGACGTCCAGCCACGACTTCGGCGTGGTGTGGCCGCGCAGCATCTCGGCGCGCTGCCGGTAGTGGTCGGCGGAGAGCCGGAAACCGCGTTCGACCTCGGGTTCGCCCAGGCCGTCGTAGTAGTCGCGGTAGTAGAAGTCGAGGCCGTCGAGGTTGAGCCGCGGGTTCTGGAAGACGTGGTCGCAGGATTCGCAACGGTCCAGGGTGAACACGCCGGGCTTGCGCTGCTGGTAGTCGCGGCTGGTGAGCAGCGGGGTCAGCGCGGGGGAGCCGCACCACGGGCAGGCGGTGGCGCGTTCCTCGAAGAACCTGCTGGTGCCGCGTTCCAGATCGGCGGCGTAGGACTGGCGGGCCTTCTCGGCGGCCGGGTCCTCGGCCTCGGGGGCGGTGGCCACGCTGATCGCCCGGTAGGGGGCGCCGAACACACGGAACAGCGCGAACTTGTGCAGGTCGTCCGGGGTGAGCGGGGTGCCGGAGGTGGCCAGGTAGGGGTGCGCGGCGGCGGCGGCCAGCACGGCGGCCCCCCATTTGGGACGGCTCGCGGCGGCCAGCCCGAGCCCGGCGAGCGCCACGATCCAGGCGGCCTGCTGGACGGGCAGGTCACCGGTGTAGCGGCGGCGCAGGATGGCGCGGCGCTGGCTCGGCGGGCAGCTCCGCACGGTCAGCCCGTCCACGACGACGACGTCGGTGCTGGTGGAGGCGTACTTCTTCAACCGGACGGACAGCCCGTCGAGATCGTCGGCGTCCAGGTCGTGCCAGCGGCTCACCTCGGCCCGCCGCAGCAGGTCGGCGGAGACCAGCAGGGCGTGGCCGCCGCTGACGCCGAGCGCCGCACGGTCCCGCCGGTAGGTGGCGGGGTCGAGCCGCCGCGCCAGCTCCAGTGCCCTGGCCGTGTCGAGCCGGGCCGGCACCAGTTCCAGGACGTCCAGGCCCTGCTCCGTCGCATGGGCGACGGCGGCGGCCCGCACCTGGGCGGAGACCCGCAGACCGGCCCGCGTCACCAGCAGGTAGCCGTCGTCGTCCGCTCCGGCGCCCGGCCCGGGGACGGGCAGGCGGTGGAGTTTCTCGGCTCTCCGCCGGAGCCGGACGGCGTCCACGACCAGCCCCGCGGCGATCAGCCCGAGCACGCGCTTCATCGTTGCCCCCACCAACTTCGCAATTCCACCAGAAACTCTGACCGAAGTTACTGACGGGTTGTCCCTACGAGCTAGAGCGTGGCATGAGCCACTTGGTATCTCGGGTTTATGAACTTCCTTACAAAAAGGCGATCTGATTGACGAAAACCCGGATCTGTAAAGCGTCATTCCTTGAGGAGCAGATCCACCACGTGCTCTGCTATGGCCAGCGAGGAGGTGGCGCCCGGCGACGGTGCGTTACGGACCGTCAGCACCGGCCCGATCCGGCCGAGCCGGAAATCGTCGACGAGCGAGCCGTCGGAGTCCACGGCCTGGGCCCGCACCCCGGCCGGCGCGGGCAGGACGTCACCGGCGGCCAGTTCGGGCACGAAGGTTCGGGCCTCGCGGACGAACGCCCGCTTCGACAGCGACCCGTACAGCTCCTTGACGCCCGTCCGCCAGTGCCGCCCGGCCAGCGCCGGGAACCCCGGCCACCGCACGGTCTCCCACAGGTCGCGCGGGTTCAGATCGCGCCGCCGGTAGCCTTCGCGGGCCGTCGCCAGCACCGCGTTCGGGCCGATGTCGACGCTGCCGTCCACCCGCCGGGTGAAGTGGACCCCGAGGAACGGGTAGCGCGGATCGGGCACCGGATAGATCAGCCCGCGCACCAGCTCGGGGGAGCGCAGCCGGTAGTACTCGCCGCGGAACCGCAGGATCGCGGGCGCGGGCGAGTAGCCGGCCAGCCGCGCGACCCGGTCGCTCTGCAGCCCGGCGCAGACCACCAGCCGGTCGAACGCCTCCGCCGAACCGACCACGTCGGCGTCCGCGGCGTGGC
>NZ_BAAGZI010000307.1:0-7279 GCF_054778695.1 Actinocorallia lasiicapitis | reverse complement strand
CGGCGGGTTCGGCGGAGGCGGCGGGTTCCGGCCCGGCGGGTTCGGCGGAGGCGGCAGCGGCGGCGGGCGCAGGGGCTCCGGCGGAGCGTTCTGAACAGGTGACCTGCTCATCCAACAGGGGGAAACGATGACCAAGCAGACGATCTTCGGCCGGGTGGCGCAGCTCGCCAGGGCCAACATCAACGCGCTGATCGACCAGGCGGAGGACCCGCAGAAGATGCTCGACCAGCTCGTCCGCGACTACACCAACAACATCGCGGAGGCCGAGCAGGCCATCGCCCAGACCATCGGCCACCTCCGGCTCCAGGAGGCCGACCACGCCGAGGACGTCAAAGCGGCGCAGGAGTGGGGACGCAAGGCCCTGGCCGCCAGCCTGGAAGGCGACCGGCTGCGCGCCTCGGGCGACACGGCGGGCGCGGAACGGTTCGACAACCTCGCCAAGGTCGCGCTCGGCCGGCAGCTCCAGTCCGAGCGGGAGGCGACCACGGCCGAACCGATGATCGCGTCCCAGACCGAGGTCGTCGACCAGCTCAAGACCGGGCTTGAGCAGATGAAGGGCAAGCTCCAGGAGCTGCGGAACAAGCGCGACGAACTGGTCGCCCGCGCCAAGACCGCCGAAGCGCAGACCAAGGTCAACGACGCGATCCGCAGCATCGACATCATGGACCCGACCAGCGAGGTCAGCCGGTTCGAGGAGAAGGTGCGGCGCGAGGAGGCCCGGGTGCTCGGCGCGCGGGAACTCGCCGCGTCCTCCCTGGACGCCCAGTTCGAATCCCTCGACAACCTGTCGGCCCAGGCCGAGGTCGAAGCACGCCTGGCCGCCCTGAAGGCGGGCGCGAACTAGCATTCCGGCGAGCGGGCCCGCGTCCGATCCTGTCACGAGGTAACAGGACGGGCGCTCGCCGCCGCACGTAAGGTCGGCGGGTCAATCGGGCCGGCCACCGCACGGCAGTCCCTGGTCTCCACCCCCAGGAGGACGTCGTGCGTCGCAAGAACCTGTTCGCCGGAGTGGCCGTCGCGCTGAGCGTCGGCCTCGCCGTGCCCGCGGTGGCCGCTCCCGCCCCGCCCGCCGTGTCGCCGTCGACGATGGCGCCGGTGCTGCCCAACTTCGACCGGCTGCCGGCGTCGCCGCGGCCGGTCGCGCTAGTGGACGCGCCGCGGAAGCTGGACGTCACCTACACCTCGGGCGGCGCCCAGCGCACGTTCGACGACTATCTCGGCAGGACCACGCAGGGGCTCGTCGCGATCGACGGGAACAAGATCGTCAAGGAGTGGTACGCGCCGGGCTACTCCAAGGACTCGCTGTTCCAGTCCTGGTCGATGGGCAAGTCGTTCACCGGGATCGCCGTCGGGATCGCGCTGGGCGAAGGCAAGATCGGCTCGCTGGAGGACACGGCGGGCAAGTACGTGCCGGAGCTGGCGAAGACCCCGTACGCGACGGTCTCGCTGAAGAACCTGCTGCGGATGTCGTCGGGGATCGAGTGGGACGAGGTCAGGGACGTCCCGGCGATCCATGTGCTGGCCAGTCTGGGCGTCGCCCTGCCGACCCTGCTCCAGGGCCAGCGCAAGGGCTGGGAGCCGGGCAGCCGTTTCACCTACACGTCGATGAACTCGGCGGTCCTGGCCCTGGTCGTCGCGAAGGCCACCGGGGTTCCTTACGCCCAGTACGTCCGCGACAAGATCTGGACTCCGATGGGCGCGGGCGCGGCGTGGCTGGGCAACGACTCCAACGGCAACGCGCTCGCTTACTGCTGCTACTACGCCACGGACCGCGATTTCGCCCGCTTCGGCATGATGATCCGCGACGGCGGCAAGGCCAACGGCGCCCAGGTCGTCCCGGCCTCCTGGATCACCCAGTCCACCACCCCTTCGGGGGTCTCCCCGTCCTACGGCCTCCACTGGTGGATCGACGGCGACGAGGGCTTCTTCGCCTCGGGCCTCGGCGACCAGAAGATCTACATCTCCAAGCGCCACCCCGGCGTCGTCATCGCCAAGTCCACCTTCTTCAACACCTCCGAAGCCGAAACCCTCCCCGCCTTCCGCGCCCTCGCCGCCGAAATAGCCCGCACCCGCACCACGAGCCCCTGAGAGGCCGGACGTGCGTGTGCCCCCGAGGGAGGTTCGGTCTCGGGGGCACACGGTTGGGCGGGGTGTCCGGGGGCTTGTGGCCTGGACGCCCTTGCTCGGCCTTGGTGCGGGCCAAGTTCTGGGGGTTCTCCTAGAGGGTGGCGGGGAGCCAGGCAGGGCGGGAGGACTCGAAAGAGGTGATGGCGTCGGCGTTCTTCAAGGTCAGGCCGATGTCGTCGAGGCCCTCCAGGAGCCGCCAGCGGGTGTAGTCGTCGAGGTCGAACGTGGCGACGAGATCGCCGCAGACGACCTGGCGGTTCTCCAGATCGACGGTGATCTCGGTCTGCGGGTCGTGCTCGGCGGCGTTCTGGAGCTCCTCGACGATCTTCTCGTCCAGGATCACCGGGAGCAGGCCCATCTTCGTGCTGTTGTTGCGGAAGATGTCGCCGAAACGCGAGGCGATCACGACGCGGAAGCCGTACTGCTGGAGCGCCCAGACGGCGTGCTCACGCGAGGAACCGGTGCCGAAGTCGGGGCCCGACACCAGGATCGACGCGCCCTCGTAGGCCGGGTTGTTCAGCACGAACGACGGGCTCTCGCGCCAGGCCGAGAACAGGCCCTTCTCGAAACCGGTCCGGGAGACCTGCTTCAGCCAGACGGCCGGGATGATCTGGTCGGTGTCGACGTTGCTGCGGCGGAGCGGCACGGCCCGGCCGGTGTGGACGGTGAACTTTTCCATGATGCGGCTCCTTACAGGTCGGCGGGGGCGGCCAGGTGGCCCTTGACGGCGGTGGCGGCCGCGACGGCCGGAGACACCAGATGGGTGCGGCCGCCCTTGCCCTGGCGGCCCTCGAAGTTCCGGTTCGAGGTGGACGCGCCGCGCTCGCCGGGAGCCAGCTTGTCCGGGTTCATGGCCAGGCACATCGAGCAGCCCGCCTCACGCCACTCGGCGCCCGCCTCGGTGAAGACCTCGTGCAGCCCCTCGGCCTCGGCCTGGAACTTGACCTTGACCGAGCCGGGGACGATCAGCGCCCGGACGCCGTCGGCGACCTTCCGGCCCTTCAGCACCTCGGCGACGGCCCGCAGGTCCTCGATCCGGCCGTTGGTGCAGGAGCCGACGAACACCGTGTCGACCTTGATGTCGCGCAGCGGGGTACCGGCCGTCAGGCCCATGTACTCCAGGGCGCGCTCGGCGGCCTGCCGCTCGATCGGGTCCTCGAACTCCTCCGGCACCGGGACGTTCGCGCTCAGCGGCGCGCCCTGGCCGGGGTTGGTGCCCCAGGTGACGAACGGCGCGAGCGTGGAGGCGTCGATGACGACCTCCTTGTCGAAGACCGCGTCGTCGTCGGTGCGCAGGGTCTTCCAGTAGGCGACGGCCTCGTCCCACGCGTCCCCGGACGGGGCGTGGTCGCGGCCCTTCAGGTAGGCGAAGGTGGTCTCGTCGGGGGCGATCAGACCGGCCTTGGCGCCCGCCTCGATCGACATGTTGCAGACCGTCATCCGGCCTTCCATCGACAGGTTCCGGATCGCCTCGCCCCGGTACTCCACGATGTAGCCCTGGCCGCCGCCGGTGCCGATCTCGGCGATGACGGCGAGGATGAGGTCCTTGGCGGTGACGCCGTCGGGCAGCGCGCCCTCGACGGTGATCGCCATCATCTTCGGCTTGATCTGCGGCAGGGTCTGGGTGGCCAGGACGTGCTCGACCTCGGACGTGCCGATGCCGAACGCCAGAGCCCCGAACGCGCCGTGGGTCGAGGTGTGGCTGTCGCCGCAGACGACGGTCATGCCCGGCTGGGTCAGCCCGAGCTGCGGGCCGATCACGTGGACGATGCCCTGCCCGGCGTCGCCCATCGGGTGCAGCCGCACCCCGAACTCGGCGGCGTTCTTGCGCAGGGTCTCGACCTGGGTGCGGGAGACCGGGTCGGCGATCGGCAGCAGGATGTCCTGCGTGGGGACGTTGTGGTCCTCGGTGGCGATGGTCAGGTCGGGGCGGCGGACCTTGCGGCCGGACAGGCGCAGCCCGTCGAACGCCTGCGGCGAGGTGACCTCGTGGACCAGGTGGAGGTCGATGTAGAGGAGATCCGGCTCGCCCTCGACCCGACGCACCACATGGGCGTCATACACCTTCTCGGCCAGTGTGCGACCCATCGCACTCACCCTCTCCATCGAAGACTTCCCAGCGGACTTTCCCTGGTCCCCGAGTTGCGTCTCATGGTTTGAGACGGCAATATCGAGGTATGGACAACTCTAGCGGAGTCGGCGTGCTGGACAAAGCCGTTCTCGTCTTGAACGCGCTCGAAGCCGGTCCCGCGTCGCTCGCACAGCTCGTCACGGCCACCGGATTGGCCCGGCCGACGGCCCACCGGCTGGCCGTCGCGCTGGAGCACCACCGCATCGTGCACCGCGACACGCAGGGCCGTTTCATCCTCGGGCCGCGCCTGGCCGAACTGGCCGTGGCGGCCGGTGAAGATCGTCTGCTGGCGATCGCACAGCCGATCCTCACCCAGTTGCGGGATCTGACCGGCGAGAGCGCCCAGCTCTACCGGCGGCAGGGCGACGTCCGGGTCTGCGTGGCCGCCGCGGAACGGTCCAGCGGCCTGCGCGACACGGTGCCCGTCGGGGCGGCCCTGCCGATGACGGCGGGTTCGGCCGCCCAGGTGCTGCTGGCGTGGGAGGAGCCGGACCGGCTGCACCGCGGGCTGCGCGGCGCGAAGTTCACCGCCGCCACCCTGGCCAGTGTGCGGCGCAGGAACTGGGCGCAGTCGATCGGCGAGCGCGAGCCCGGCGTGGGCTCGGTCTCGGCGCCGATCAGGGGCAGCGGCGGCCGGGTGATCGCCGCGATCTCCGTCTCGGGGCCGCTGGAGCGGCTGACCCGCTCCCCGGGACGGGTCCACGCCGGTCCCGTCGTCGCCGCCGCCGAGAAGATCAGCGACTCGATGCGCCGGGGCGCCTAACCCTCGTCGTCCTCTTCGGATTCGTCGGACTCGTTCTCCTCAGCGTCGAGGTCGAACGTGAGCACCTCTTCCCACACCTCGTACGCCCCGCCGTCGGACGTCTCGACGTACTCCACGGCGTCCCTGGGGATCGTGTCGTAGGGGACCAGCTCCCCCTCCAGCTCCAGCAGCCGCCGGATCGGCTCGTGCAGGGGCGCGATCAGGAAGTCGGGGCCGTCCTTGTGCCGCCAGACCCCGCTGCGCACCAGGTAGAGCGTGATGCTCGGACGTTTGCCGCGCTTGTACCTGACCGGCCCGAAGTTGGTCTTCCGCGCCGGTTCCGCCGCCTTGAACTTCCGGTTCGGGTTCCCCGAGAAGACCGGGATCTTGAACGCGACGGCCGCGATCTTGGACGCGGGGGTGTCGTCGTCCTGGAAGAGGGTGCCCCACACCTTGAGCGTCTTGTGCCCGGCGTAGGTCTTGATCTCGTAGGAGTACTTGAGTTTCGCGCCGTTGCTGAAGGTGACGCGCTTCGGGCCGTAGACGGTCACAGCTCCCCCAGATTCCGTGCTTCTCCGGAATCATCCATCCCTTTCATGATCAATACCAGGTTCCCTGGAATCCGCCGGTTTCCGGCCATACGATCACGCCATGCGCGGGCTCGTCGTCGGCACCGGCGGTCACCGTCCACCGCTCCCGGGCATCCCCGCGGCGGCCGCGACGGTCACCGCGCTCGGCCGGGCGCTGGCGCGGGAAGCCGAGATCGAGACCCTGCTGGATCCGGCGGGTCCCGTCGAGTTCGGTGAGGCCGTGGCCGCCGCCGCGGAGGACTGCGGCGACGTCTTCCTGTTCTCCTTCACCGGCCACGGGCTGATCACCCGGTCGGGCGCCCTGCATCTGGCGACCGCGATGACCGATCCGCGGCCGAGCCGGATCGAGCACACCGCCTTCCCCTACGCGACGCTCCGCCGCTACCTGCTGGCGAGCCCCGCCCGAACCGTCGTGGTGCTGCTCGACTGCTGTTTCTCCGGACGCGCCGTCGGCACCCTGTCCGGCCCCGAGGAGATCGCCGATCTGGCGCAGATCGACGGCGGGTTCGTGCTCGCCTCGACCGGCCGGAACGAACTGGCGATGGCCGAGGACGGTTCCGGCCGCACCGTCTTCGGCGGCGCGCTGATCGATCTGCTCGAGCGCGGCGATCCGGACGGCCCCGAACTCCTCACCCTCGAGGAGATCCACCGCCACCTCGCCCGGACCCTGCCCGCGGGCGGCTTCCCCCGGCCCCGCGCCCGCGCCCAGGGCCGGGCGGGTGAGCTGGTCCTGGCCAGGAACCGCCGGTTCCGTCCGGCGGTTCCCGCACCCGCCGCCCCCGCCCCGGCCGGACCGGAGGGCTGCCCGTACAAGGGCCTCGCCCCGTACGGCGGCGACGACGCGGCCCTGTTCTTCGGCCGGGACACACTGATCACCACACTGGTCGGAGCCGTCGCCACGCAGCCCGGCCCCCTACTCGTCACGGGGGCGTCCGGCTCCGGAAAGACCTCCCTGCTGACGGCCGGCCTCCTGCCCGCGATAGCCCGAGGTGAACTCGGCATCCCCGGCTCAGCCCACTGGCCCCGCCACCTGATCCGCCCCGGCGACCCCCTCCCTGCCTCCTCCAACGGCCCCTCAATCCTGATCATCGACCAGTTCGAGGAGACGTTCACTCGCGGGGACGGCGAAGTGGTCGAGGAAGCGTCCACCCGTGGAGACGGCGAGGTGGCCGAGGAGACGTTCACTCGCGGGGACGGCGAGGTGGCCGCGGAAACGCCCACCCGCAGAGACGACGGCGTGGCCGAGGAGACGTCCACCCGTGGAGACGGCGAGGTGGCCGAGGAAGCGTTCACTCGCGGGGACGACGGAGTAGCCGAGGAGGCGTTCGCCCGTGGAGGTGGCGGGGTGGTCGAGGAGGTGGTGCGACGGGCTGGGGTGGGAGGCCTAATCGTGTTGGCGGTTCGGGCGGATTTTCTGGGGCGGTGTGCGGAGCATCCGGTGTTGCGGCGGGCGTTGGCGGCGCCGTTCGTGGTCGGGCCGATGGACGAGGCGGAGCTGCGGGAGGCCGTGGAGCGGCCCGCCGCGGCGGCCGGGCTGAGCGTCGAGGACGGGCTGACCGAGCTGCTGCTCAGCGATCTCGGGAGCGGCCCCGGACGGCTTCCGCTGCTGTCGCACGCGCTACGGGCCACCTGGGAGCGGCGGGCCGGACGGACCCTGACCTTCGCCGGCTACCGGGCGGCCGGCGCGAT
>NZ_BAAGZI010000306.1:0-7298 GCF_054778695.1 Actinocorallia lasiicapitis | reverse complement strand
GGTGGCGTCCTCGACGTCGACGACGCCCCACTGGCGGCGCAGCCGCTCCCGGTAGGCCCGTCCGTACCCGGACGAACCGCCGAAGTCGACGTCGATGACGCCGATCCCGCGGCTGGTGAAGTAGGCCCGCTCCAGATTGAGGGCGCCGCTGGTCCGCCCGGTGGGCCCGCCGTGGACGAACACCACGTACGGCGGCAGTTCGCCGTCCGGCGCGGTGTGCTCGGGGTTGCGCGGCTCGAACACGTAGGCGTGCACCGGCCGTCCGAAATGGCCTTCGAAGGTCTCGGCGACCGGCACCGGCAGGTGGTTCTCGTCGGGCAGCCGGTCGAGTTCGCGCCGCAGCACCTGGACGCCCGAAGGCGACACCTTCACCACCGACGGCGGCAGGGTCGGCGACGAGGCGATCCCGACCACGGTCGCGCCGTCGGCCGACAGGCTCATCTGCCAGTCGGTGTAGGGCAGGTCGAGCTCTTCCAGCTCGAGGGTCTCGGGGTCGTAGAAACTCATCCGCCGGTCGCCCTGGCCGTGCGTGACGGCCAGCCGCCCGTCGCCCAGCAGCGCGAACGGCATCCCGCCGAGCTCCCACAGCGGCTCGGCGAACTCCTCCTCGGCCGGGTAGAGCGCCTGCGGCGACTCCCCGTACAGGCCGACCTGGTAGATGTTCCAGAACCCCGGCCAGTCGGACACCACGTACAGGCTCTTGTCGTCACGCCACACCGGCGCCAGCACCGACTCCGACATACCGCCCTTGACGGTGCGCGGCGACACGACCTTGTCGGCGTCGATCACGCCGACGCGCAGCTCGGTGCCGTCCCAGGGCATCCGCGGGTGGTTCCACTGCACCCAGGCCAGGTAGCCGCCGCCCGGCGAAGGCGTGGGGGAGGCGTAGAAGTCGGAGCCGGTGACCAGCTCGCCGATCGCCCCCGGATCGTTGGCCGCACGCCCGTCCAGGGGGACCGCGACGATCGCCCGCCGCACACCGGGCTGCCCGGTGACGGTTCCGTCGTCGCCGACCGCCGCCGCCACATGTCCCTCGCACACGCACCACACTTCTGTCTCGTCCGGCGAGAGCACCAGATCGGCGTAGCGCAGCCCGGCGGCCATGGCCGGTTCGGGGGTCAGTGGACGCGGCTTGGCGTCGCCAGGGGACAGCAGGTGCAGCCGCTGGTCCTCGTAGTTGGCGAAGACGAGCCCGCGCGCGGTCGCCAGATAGGCCTTGCCGCCGTACTCGTGCACACGGGTCCGCGCGTTCCAGGGGGCCGGCAGCAGTTCGTGACCGTTGAACATGACCGTGGTGCGGCCGCCCTCCTCCGGCCTGGTCTCCTGCCACCACACGTCATCGCCCTTGACGGTCGGGAAACTCAGGCGGACGCGGCTGCGGGCGACGTCGGCTGCGGAGATCGGGGAGGACCAGGAACCGTAGGGGGTAACGCGTGCGGTCATACAACGAATCGTCCCGCACCGGGCGGGTGATTGAGGTCAAGTCTGCGCAGTTGAGCCCGGAAAGATACGAGCGGGACGGTGAGATCAGTAACGTTCGAGCGCGGGTGCCGTGAACAGGCCGTCGAAGGTTCCGAAGTTCCCGGAAACCGCACGTTGCCAGCTACCGTCGGTGACCATCGCGGCGAGTGCGTCGTTGATCGCGGACCGTCCGGGGGAGTCGTCCTTGCGGAGCGCGACACCGTACTTCGCGGTGCCGAGCCCGGAGTCGACGATCGTGAACCTGCCGCCGTCGGGGGCGGCGAGCCCGGCGAGGACCGCGGTGTCGGTGGAGACCGCGTCGACGCGTCCCGCGCCGAGCTCTTCGAGGCACTCGGCGTAGCTGTTGAAGATCTTCAGATGGTCGCGGCCCCAGGCGTTGGCGATGTCCTGGGTGCCGCCGAACCTGGCCGCGATCGCCAGCGACGACGCCGACGAAGCGGCCCCGCACACCTTCCGTTTCCTTAGCGAGTCCAGCCCTTTGACGCGCTTTTCGGAACTCCGGATCAGGATGCCCTGGCCGCCGGCGAGATAGGGCCCGGCGAACGAGACCCGCTGCTTGTGCTCGTCGCTGATCGGATAGGCGGCGATCACCACGTCGACCTCGCCGCGGTCCAGTGCCGCGACGGCGCGGTCGGCCGTCGCCCGCCGGAACTCGACCTTGCCCGCCCCGAGCCGCGCCCCGACGTACCGGGCGACCTCGACGTCGAACCCGGTGTACTCCTCGCCCTTGAGCAGGCCGAGCCCGGGCGCGTCCGTCCGGACCCCGACCACGAGCGTCCCGGTGTCCTTCACCTTGTCGACCAGGCCGCGGGGCCCCTCGCTGGAGCAGCCCGCCAGCACGAGGACGGACAGAACGGTCAGGGCGGCGATCGCGCGCATCTCGATGTCCGGTTCCTCGTGCTCGTCGGGGTCTGACGGCAATTATGCGGTAGCGGGCGGTTCCGTAGGGGGCAACCCGGTGGGTCCGACCGCCAGGACCTCTCCGGCGATCTTCGGGTTCCGCCGGGACCTGCGCTCCAGCCAGCCGGCGAACGCGCTGAGCGAGAGGTTGATCGCGATATAGATGATCGAGACGATGATCGCCGCGGGCAGCAGGTTGTGGTAGTTCGCCGGGATCTGCCGGAACCCGCTGTTGAGCAGGTCCTCGAACGCGATGATGAACCCGAGCGCGGTGTCCTTCAGCAGCACCACGAGCTGGCTGACGACCGCGGGCAGCATCGCCCGGACGGCCTGGGGCAGCAGGATCAGCCGCATGACGCCGTTCTTGCGCAGCCCGATCGCGTAGGCCGCCTCGGACTGCCCGCGCGGCACCGCCAGGATCCCGGCCCGGACGATCTCCGCCAGCACGGAGCCGTTGTAGAGCGTCAGCCCGAACACCAGGGCGGCGAACGCGGGCACCGTGACCACGCCGTTGCTGATCTCCACCCCGAACACCGAGAACACGTTCTGCACCAGCACCCGCTGGAGGTTGCCGAGCCCGCCGTCGGCGATGATCGGGCTGATCGCGGGCGGCACGAAGAACAGCAGGAAGATCAGGATCAGCAGCGGGATGGCCCGGAAGAACTCCACGACGGCGCCGGCCACCCACCGGATCACCCGGTGATCGGAGAGCCTGGCCAGGCCGAACACCATGCCGAACGTCAGCGCCATCACCGAGCCGACGGCCGCGGCCTTCAGCGTGTTGGCGAGCCCGGGCAGGATGTAGGTGGTCCAGGTGCTGCCGTAGGTGAAGGGCTTCCACAGCTCCCAGTCGAGCTGCCCCTTGTCCGCGAGCCGGGTGAGCACCAGCGCGCCGACCACGAGGAACACCACCGCGGAGACGACCGTGAGGATCAGATTGCGCCGCCGGGCCGCGGGCCCGGGAGCGTCGAACAGGACCGAGCTCTCGCTCAACGCGCCACCGCCATCCGCTTGGCCAGCCAGCCGAAGAGGAAACCGGTCGGCAGGGTGAGCACCATGTACGCCGCGGCGATCCCGAGGAAGATGGGGATCGAAGCGCCGAAGTCGAAGAACATCTCTTTCATCTTGGCCGTGAGGTCATAGAGGTAGACGACCGCGCCGATGATGCTGGTGTTCTTGATCATCGCGATGAGCACGCTGCCGAGCGGCCCGATCACCGCGCGGAACGCCTGCGGGAGGATCACCATCCGCAGCGACTGGCCGAACGACAGCCCGATCGACCGGGCGGCCTCCGCCTGGCCGAGGGGGACGGTGTTGATCCCCGAGCGCAGCACCTCGGCCACGAACGTCCCGGTGTACACCGAGATCCCCAGGACGCCCCACCAGAAGTAGGTCACCGTCGGGGTGTCGGAGAACCGCAGGCCGAGGTTGTCGTTGATGCCGCTCGCGCAGAGCAGGATCACCAGGGTCAGTGGCGTGTTGCGCAGGGTGTTGATCACGAGGATGGCGACACCGCGCAGCAGCGGCACGGGCGACACGCGCATCCCCACCAGCAGCACGCCGAAGAACAGCGAGAGGACCGCGGCCGCCGCGGAGAGCCTGAGCGTCGCCCAGAACCCGCTGACGATCAGATCGAGGTTGTCGAAGACCGGCGAGAAGTCGAACAGCGAAGTGTTGATCTGTTGGTCCATCCGCACTCATCCATGTGAGGACCGCGCCGCGGCGGGCGCGACGCGGTCCTGTTCCAGCAGATGTCAGGCGCAGCCCTCGACGGGCGGCTGGGTGGTGACGAGCTTCAGTCCGGCACCGGAGAAGTGCTTGTTGAGCAGCGTGCCGGCCTCGCCCGCGCTGTACAGCTTCGCGACCGCCTCGTTGATCTTCTGGCAGGCGGCGATGTCGCCCTTCTTCAGGCCGATGCCGTACTTCTCATCGCTGAACGGGTCGTTGATGACCTTGAAGTCGCCCTTCTGCTGGCTGGCGAAGCCCGCGAGGATCAGGTCGTCGGTGGTGACGGCGTCGAGCGCCTTCGCCTTCAGCTTGGCGACGCAGTCGGAGTAGCTGGTGGCGTCCACGAGGGTCGCGGGGATGTTGAGCTGGCCGTCCGGCGGGCCCTCCACGACGCGCTTGTAGGAGTTGGATCCCGCGGCCCGGCAGAGCTTCTTGCCCTTGAGGTCGGCCGCCTTCTGGATCTTGGTGTCGCCGGTCAGGACCATCGTGTCCTGGTGGGCGACGTAGTACGGGCCGGCGAAGGTGACCTTCGGCTTGCGCGACTCGGTGATCGAGTAGGTGGCCACGACGATGTCGACCTGGCCGCTCTCCAGGAAGGTCTCGCGGTTCGCCGAGACCGTCTCCTTGAACTCGATCCCGCTCTCCGGGACGCCCAGTTCCTTGGCCACGAATCTCGCCACGTCCACGTCGAACCCGGCGAAAGTGCCGTCGGGCTGCTTCAGCCCCAGCGAAGGCTGGTCGTATTTGATCCCTACAACGATCTTCTGATTGGCGGAGATGCGCTCCAGGAGTCCCTTGGACTCGTTCTCTTTCTTCTCACTGTCGCTGCCGCAGGCGGCCAGGCTGAACGACAGTGCTGCGGCCGTAAGAACGGCCAGGACGGACCTTGCTCGCACGATCTGCTCCCGGTGGGCTAATGGGTGAGGATCTTGGAGAGAAAATCGCGGGCCCGCTCGGTGCGGGCGCCGGTGAAGAACTCGTCGGGGGTGTTCTCTTCGACGATCTGGCCGTCGGCCATGAAGACCACGCGACGCGCGGCCTGGCGGGCGAAGCCCATCTCATGGGTGACGACGATCATCGTCATGCCTTCTCTGGCCAGGTCGGTCATGACCGCGAGGACCTCGGAGACCATCTCCGGGTCGAGCGCCGAGGTGGGCTCGTCGAAGAGCATCACCTTCGGTTTCATCGCCAGGGCTCGGGCGATCGCGGCGCGCTGCTGCTGGCCGCCGGAGAGCTGGGCGGGGTACTTGTTCGCCTGGGCGGCGATCCCGACCCGTTCCAGCAGTTCCAGGGCCTGCTTCTCGGCCTCGGCCTTCGGGACCTTGCGGACCTTGATCGGGCCGAGCGTGATGTTCTGCAGGATGGTCTTGTGGGCGAAGAGATTGAAGCTCTGGAAGACCATGCCGACGTCGGCGCGGAGCCGTGCCAGCCCCTTGCCCTCCTGGGGCAGGGGCTCGCCGTCGAGGCGGATGGAGCCGCTGTCGATGGTCTCCAACCGGTTGATCGTCCTGCAGAGCGTCGACTTCCCGCCGCCGGACGGGCCGATCACCACGACCACCTCGCCCGGATCAACGGCGAGGTTGATCTCTTTCAGCACGTGCAGGTCGCCGTAGTGCTTGTTCACGTTCTCAAGCACGACGAGCGGATTGCCGCTGTCCGTCATGCACCAAGACGCTACGTGAACGGTTCCGGCCATGGGAGTCCTGGACGGTCGCGATCTAGTCACGGAACCGTGAGTCACCGCCCCCGGGTAACCTTGGAGGGCCATGACTACTGCCTCTCCGCGCACGTACGAGATCAAGACGTACGGCTGCCAGATGAACGTCCACGACTCCGAGCGCCTCGCCGGCCTGCTGGAGGGCGCTGGATATGTGAAGGCGTCCGGTGCGCCGGACGTCATCGTCTTCAACACCTGCGCGGTGCGGGAGAACGCCGACAACCGGCTCTACGGCAACCTCGGCCACCTCCGCAAGCAGGCCGAGAACGGGCTGCAGATCGCGGTCGGCGGCTGCCTCGCGCAGAAGGACCGCGACACGATCGTCAAACGCGCCCCCTGGGTCGACGTGGTGTTCGGCACCCACAACATCGGCGCGCTGCCGGTGCTGCTGGAGCGCGCCCGCGTCCAGGAGGAGGCGCAGGTGGAGATCGAGGAGTCGCTGTCGGTCTTCCCCTCGACCCTGCCGACCAAGCGGGAGTCCGCCTACGCGGCGTGGGTGTCGATCTCGGTCGGGTGCAACAACACCTGCACGTTCTGCATCGTCCCGGCGCTGCGCGGCAAGGAGAAGGACAGGAGGCCCGGCGACATCCTCGCCGAGGTGGAGGCGCTGGTCGCCGAGGGCGTCTGCGAGGTGACCCTGCTCGGGCAGAACGTCAACGCCTACGGGTCGGAGTTCGGCGACCGGGCGGCGTTCGCGAAGCTGCTGCGGGCCTGCGGCGAGATCGACGGTCTGGAGCGGGTCCGGTTCACCTCGCCGCACCCCAAGGACTTCACCGACGACGTGATCGCGGCGATGGCCGAGACCCCGAACGTCATGCCGTCGCTGCACATGCCGCTCCAGTCCGGCGCGGATCCGGTGCTGAAGGCGATGCGCCGCTCCTACCGGCAGGAACGCTATCTGGGGATCATCGAGCGGGTGCGGGCCGCGATGCCCGACGCCGCGATCACCACCGACATCATCGTCGGCTTCCCCGGCGAGACCGAGGAGGACTTCGAGCAGACCCTGCACGTGGTCCGCGAGGCGCGGTTCTCCTCCGCCTTCACCTTCCAGTACTCCAAGCGGCCCGGCACCCCGGCCGCGACCATGGACGACCAGATCCCCAAGGAGGTCGTCCAGGCGCGGTACGAGCGGCTCGTCGAACTGCAGGAGCAGATCTCCTGGGACGAGAACTCCAAGCAGGTCGGGCGCACTCTCGAACTGCTCGTCGCCGAGGGCGAGGGCTCCAAGGACGCCGCGACCAAGCGGCTGTCCGGGCGGGCACCCGACAACCGTCTCGTGCACTTCAACCGGCCCGCGGAGCCGGTCAGGCCGGGCGACATGGTGACCGTCGAGGTCACCTACGCCGCGCCGCACCATCTGCTCGCGGACGGTCCCGTCCTCGGCGTGCGGCGCACCCGGTCGGGCGACGCCTGGGAGTCCCGCCAGGCCGCCCCGGCGTCCTCGGGCGGCGCGGTCGCGCTGGGGATGCCT
>NZ_BAAGZI010000305.1:0-7314 GCF_054778695.1 Actinocorallia lasiicapitis | reverse complement strand
CAGCCCGCCCGACCCCGCGACCGTCGAGGCCGACCTGCGGCGGGTGCTGGCCGGACGGCTCGACATCGCGGGCCGGCTGGAGAAGCGCGCCGCGTCGGTGCGGGTCAGGCCGGGGGTGAAGGTGCCGCCGCCGCGCGTCACGATCGTGGAGGAAGCGTCGAACACCGCGACGGTCGTCGAGGTGCGGGCGCACGACCGTCCCGGGCTGCTGTGGCGGATCGGCCGGGTGCTCGGGGAGTTCGGGCTCCAGATCCAGGCCGCGAAGATCGACACGCTCGGGGCGGAGGCCGTCGACGTCTTCTACTGCGTCGGCCCCGACGGCCGTCCCGTGACCGACCCCGAGACCCTGACGGCCCTCCGCGAGAAGATCACCGAAGCCCTCACCTAAAGTGATGTTTCCGCCCCGTAGCGGAGTTTGCCCGTTCTTTACCCAATGGATTGGATCGCTCCACTTGATCCGATGTTCAGGGTTCGTCTGACGCGTTCAGAGTTCCTCCCGCGAGCTGAGTGGTTCGCCGGTGGCGAGAAGGCCGCCGAAGCATCTTCGCGGAGGAAGAATGCTCAAGAAGATGGTTCTCAGCGCGGCACTGGCCGCACTGGCCGTCTCTGCCGTCCAGGTCCCTGCGATGGCCGACCCGGGCTTCACCCCGGCCAAGACCGACCTCGTCGGCGTCGGCTCGGACACCACCCAGGACGTGGTGAGCGCGCTCGCCGCCGCGTACAACAAGACCAAGCCGGCCGCCAAGGTCGCCAGCTTCAACGCCACCGGCTCCAAGACCTTCGTGCCGAAGGCCGGCCTCCCGGCCCGCGCCCGCGTCGTCGGCTCCGGTAACGGGATCAAGGCCCTGGTGGGCGACACCGAGGGCGCCTACGACTTCGCCCGCAGCTCGCGCGCCAAGAAGACCGACGGCTCCGAGGCCGCCCTCACCTTCTTCGCGTTCGCGCAGGACGGCGTGACCTGGGCGACCAACTTCCAGACCTACGCGCCGAAGTCGCTGAAGAAGTCGCAGCTCGCGAACATCTTCAAGTGCGCCTCCTCGGCCCGCTACTGGGACCAGGTCGGCGGCACGAAGGCCAAGAAGGGCAAGAAGAAGGTCCGCGTGGCCATCAAGCCGTGGCTGCCGCAGACCGGTTCCGGCACCCGCTCGTTCTTCCTCGGCGCGCTCGGCCTGACCGACGCCCAGGTCGGCTCCTGCGTGAACCAGAAGGCCAGCAACATCGAGAACGACGGCAAGAAGATCGGCGCCGACAAGGCCGTCATCGCGCCTTACTCGATCGCGCAGTGGATCGCCCAGGCGATCAACCACAAGGCCGACCGGCACGGCAAGACCGTCCTCGGCAAGATCGCGGGCGTCGCGCCGTACACCGGCAAGGTGACCGTCTCCAAGAAGGGCGCGGTCAAGGGCAAGAACATCCGCCTGAACGCCGGCGACTTCCCGCGCCAGTTCCTGCGGCTCGTCTACAACGCCGTCCGCACCGCTGAGGCCGCCAAGTTCGAGCCGGTGTTCGGCGCGAACGGCTTCGTCTGCGACCAGCCCGCCATCATCCGCACCTACGGCTTCGAGCCGATCGGCGGCGGCTGCGGCGCCACCTCCTGACCCCTCGGGGACGGGATTCAGCACGTTGAGCCGAAGGTGACCGGCCCCCGCCGGTCGCCTTTCGGCCGTTGACCAGAACGGTTTCCATGGACAACCCCGGCGCGGCCCCGCCGCCCGCTCCCCAGGAGCAGCGGCGCCGGTTCACCGCGCGTTTCAACGGGCAGGACGTCGCCTTCCGCTCCGCGGTGCGCGGCTCGGGCGTCACCCTGCTGATCATCCTCGGGTTCATCGGCCTGTTCCTCACGCTGCGCGGCTTCTCCGCGCTGAACAGGGCCGGCTACCACTTCTTCACCACCGCGGCCTGGAATCCCGAGGGCAACGAGTACGGCATCGCGTCCGTCCTCGCCGGGACGATCGAGATCGCGGTGACGGCGCTCTGCGTCGGCGTGCCGATCGCGGTGCTCGCGGCGCTGTACATCAGCGAGTACGCGGCGCCCCGCGCGAAGAAGCTGCTGATCGCGCTGGTCGACCTGATGGCCGCGGTGCCGTCGATCCTCTACGGGCTCTGGGGCGTGATGTTCCTGCAGCCGCGCGTCATCGGGATCTCCCGCTGGATGTCGGACCATCTGGCGTGGATCCCGTTCTTCCGGGTCGACACCGACCACGACGACCCGGGCTCCTACACCTCGTCGCACTTCATCGCGGGACTCGTGGTCGGGATGATGGTCATCCCGATCTGCTGCTCGCTGTCGCGGGAGGTGTTCTCCCAGGCGCCGCAGGCTGAGCGGGAGGCCGCCTACGCGCTCGGCTCCACCAAATGGGGCATGATCCGCACGGTCGTGCTGCCGTTCGGGCGCGGCGGCGTGATCGGCGCGGCGATGCTGTCGCTGGGCCGCGCGCTCGGCGAGACCATCGCCGTCGTCCTGATCATCTCGCCGAACTTCCTGGTCACCGGCCACATCCTGGAAGGCGGCGGCAACTCCATCTCGGCGCTGATCGCACTGCGCTACGCCGACGCAGGACAGTTCGCGCTGTCCGCGCTGATGGCCGCGGGCCTCGTGCTGTTCGCCGTGACGCTCGTCATCAACTTCTTCGCCGCCATCATCATCAGCCGCAGCCGTTCCGGCGCGTCGACCGAGGCCTGAGGCCCATGAGCACAACCGAAACCCGCACCGACCTCACCGCGCTCGAACCGCCCCGCCAGGTGCGCGGCCGGTTCCGGCCCGGTGGAGCGCTCCGCGAGGACCTGTTCTCCCTGCTGGGCGCGGCCGCCGCGGGCGCCGCGCTGGTCTGGGTCCTGTACACGAGGCTGCTGCCGTTCAGCGGGCTGTTCGGCTTCACCGTCTGCTGGTACCTGGCGTTCCTCGCCCTGTACGCGATCATCGTGACGCACGAGCACGGCCGGCTCGCGGCCGTCGACCGGCTGGTCAGCGTGCTGGTGCACAGCGCGGGGGCGCTCGCGGTGGTCGTGCTGGCCGTCATCCTCGGCTTCACGATCCTGCGCGGCTCGCAGGCGTTCGGGCACGCCAACTTCTTCGTGGAGACGATGGCCGACACCGGGCCGCTCGACCCGCTCACCAAGGGCGGCGTGCTCCACGCGGTGGTCGGGTCGCTGCTCCAGCTCTCGATCGGGGTGGCCATCGCGATGCCGCTGGGCATCGCGACCGCGCTGTTCCTCGTCGAGGTCGGCGGGCGGCTCGCCAAGCCCGTCCGGCTGATCGTCGACACGATGAGCGCGCTGCCGTCCGTGCTGGCCGGGCTGTTCATCCTGGCCGCGTTCATCATCACCCTCGGCTTCCAGAAGTCGGGGTTCGCCGCCGCGCTCGCCATCGCGATCATGATGGTGCCGATCGTCACCCGGGCGTCCGAGGTGGTGCTGCGGCTGGTGCCCGGCGGGCTCCGTGAAGCGGCCTACGCCCTGGGGGCGGGGCAGTGGCAGGTCGTGTGGCGGGTGGTGCTGCCGACCGCGCGCTCCGGGCTGGCCACCGGGATCGTGCTGGCGATGGCACGCGGTGTCGGGGAGACGGCGCCGGTGCTGCTCACCGCCGGATTCGCGCGCGGGATGAACGCCGACCCGCGCGAAGGCAACATGACCAACCTTCCGCTGTACATCTACAACTACGTGAAGTACCCGCAGCCGGACATGGTGTCGCGGGCGTTCGGGGCGGCGCTGGTCCTGGCCATCGTCGTGCTCGTGCTGTTCACCGTCGCGCGGCTGCTGGGGGGTGCGGCGCCCGGGCAGCTCACGCGCCGCGCCCGGCGGCGGCTCGCCGACACCGTTCCCGAGGAGACCGAGAAATGAGCATGAGGCGAATCGTTCCGCTGCTCCTGGCCTCGCTGCTCGTCCTGGTCACCGTGCGTCCGGCCTACGCCGACTACGTGCCCGTCACCGGCAGCGGCTCGACCTGGAGCCAGGTGGCGATCGACCAGTGGGCCGGCGACGTCAAGAAGAACGGCATCACCGTCAACTACACCGGCACCGGATCCACCGCCGGACGCACCGACTTCCGCAACGCGCAGACCGACTTCGGCGTCTCGGAGATCCCGTTCCAGCTCCACCCCGAGGACGGCAGCCCGCCGGAGACGTCGCGCCGTGACTACGCCTACCTGCCGATCGTCGCGGGCGGCACCGCGTTCATGTACCACCTGACCAAGAACGGCAAGCGGGTCGAGAACCTGCGGCTGTCGGGGGAGACCATCACCAAGATCTTCACCGGGAAGATCACGAACTGGAACGATCCCGCGATCACCAAGGACATGAACGGCACCGCGATGCCGAACAAGAAGATCACCCCGGTGACGCGTTCGGACGGCTCCGGCACGACCGCCCAGTTCTCGCTCTACATGGACACCCAGTACCCCGAGCTGTGGCGGCCGTTCTTCAAGAAGAAGGGGCTGACCTCCTTCTACCCGGCGTTCCCCGGTTCCAAGGCGCAGAACGGCTCCAACGGCGTCGCCGGGTACGTCGCCGCGTCCTACGGCGACGGCGCGATCACCTATGTGGAGTACGCCTACGCCCTCAACGCCGGATACCCGGTGGTCAAGGTGAAGAACAAGGCGAACTTCTACGTGCTGCCGTCCGCGCAGAACGTCGCGGTCGGGCTGACCAAGGCCGTCGTCGATCCGAAGGACCTCACCCAGGACCTGACCGGTGTGTACAACAACGGGGACAAGCGGGCCTACCCGCTGTCCAGCTACTCCTACATGATCGTGCCGATCTCGACGCAGGCGCCGTTCACCAAGGAGAAGGGCCGCACCCTCTCCACCTTCATCGACTACTTCCTCTGCGCGGGCCAGCAGAAGACCGCAGAACTGGGCTACTCGCCGCTGACCAAGAACCTGGTCGAGGCCGCCTACCGGCAGGTCGAACGGATCCCGGGCCATATCGACGTCAGCGCCAACGACCTGTCGGGCTGCCACAACCCGACCTTCGAGGGCGGCCGGAACGTCCTGCTGGAGACCGCGAAGCAGCCCGAACCGTGCGACCAGGCCGGCAAGGTGCCGTGCGGCGAACCCGGCGCGGGCAACGCCGCGACGCCCAGCGGCCGGCCGTCCGCAGGGCCGAGCAGCGGCGCGAGCGCCGCGCCGACCGGCGGGACCACCGTGCCGAACGTCGCGGGGCAGCAGGACAGCACGGCGTTCGCCGAACCCGTGGAAGTGGCCGCGCAGAGCGGGTACGGGCTGGCGCTCGGCGTCGTGGCGGCGTCGGTGCTGCTGGTCGCGCTGATCGTCCCCCCGCTGTTCACCGCGTATCTACGGGGCCGTCGCCGGCGCGAAGGAGGCTTGTAGGATGCGGGTCCTCGCCGCCGCCCTCGCCGCGGTCGCCCTCGTCATCGTGACGACGGGTGCCGCCAACCCGTCCGCGACGCCGACCCCGGTGCCGACCGTCACGGTCACCGTGACGGTGCCGCCGGGCGGGCAGCCGTCGCCGGGGCCGTCCGCTTCGCCGACCGTCGCGCCGACCCAGCCCGCCTACCCCGGCAACACCAAGGGGAAGATCAAGCTCGGTCAGCGGACCAACCTGGTCAACCAGGTCGTCCGGGTGAGCTGGACGGGGTTCACGCCCAGCTCCGACAACTTCCTCAGCGACAGCACCACCCACGTGGTCCGCGTCTACCAGTGCCGCACCGCCGATCCCAAGACGATCGCCGAATGCTACGGCTCCGGCCAGTACACCTACCCGGACAAGCCGAAGAACGGCAGTGTCCTGCCCGACGGACCCACCAACGCGATCACCGCGCTGACCGCGCCGAGCGGCAAGGGCTTCGCCGACCTCGAGATCCGCACCCTCACCGAATCGGCCAGCCTCGGCTGCAAGGGCGAGAACTCCTGCTCGGTCGTGGTCATCCCCAACGACGGCGACCCGAACCGGCCCGCCCTGGAAGGGCAGCTCGCCACCCAGGCGTACCTCGACTCGGCGTGGGCGTGGGCCAACCGGCTCGTCCTGCCGATCGGGTTCTCGCCGTCGGCCGGGACCTGCGCCCTCGAGGACGCCGACTTCCGGGCCAGCGGCTCCCCGCCGTCCCGGCGGCTGATGGAGCAGTGGCAGCCCGGCATGTGCACCGCGAAGAAACCCGTCGACGTCGACTACAACGCCTCGCTCGGCGACCCGCTGGCCCGGTCGAACTTCCAGTCCAAGAACGTGGACGTCGCGCTGACGACCCGGCCCGACGAGGCGGTGCCCGTCCGGCCGTTCACCTACGCGCCCCTCGGGATCTCCGGGATCGCGATCGCCTACCGGGTCGACGACCCCGACACCGGCCAGCAGATCACCGATCTGAAACTCACCCCGCGGCTGGTCGCCAAGCTGCTCAGCGAGTCGTACTCGATGAGCGCCGCCTGCGGCCCCGGTGTGAAGGACTGCAACAAGGCCACCAGGGACAACCCGCAGGACCTGTTCCAGGATCCCGAGTTCCTGAAGCTGAACGGCGCGGACAGGTCGTGGCCCAGCCAGGGCTGGCCGACCGTCGTCTCCGGTGACAACGACCTCACCTACGAGCTGACCCGCTGGCTGGCGTCCGACCCCGACACCGCACGGTTCATGGCCGGGGGCAAGGCGCCCGGCGGGATGCGGGTCAACACCAACTTCAAGGGCCTGAAGTGGCCGGAGGGCTCGCTGGTCTCCCGCGACCCCGACAAACGCTTCCAGCACGGGTTCATCCCCGTGCTCGGGCTCAAGGAAGTGGCCCGCTACCTGGTCACCAACCGCGACAACAGCGAGAACTACGTGAAGGACCAGTTCGGCAACTTCGTGAAGACCGCGCCGTACGCCGTCGGCAACCGGGGGCTGATCGCGATCGTCTCGACCGCCGACGCCGCCGCGCTCCGCTTCCCCACCGCGCGGATCAGGAACGCGGCCGGCAAGTTCGTCGCGCCGACCGACGCCTCCATGGGCGCGATGCTGAAACACCTCAAGAAGAACAAGGACGGCATCACCCAGTCGCCCGACTACACGGCCCGCGACGCCAAGGCGTACCCGCTCACCAACGTCCAGTACGCGCAGGTGCCGACCAGCGGCGTCGAGACCGCGAAGGCCAAGAAGATCGCGGCCTTCCTCGGGCACGCCGCGGGCGCCGGGCAGAAGGCCGGGGTGCTGCCCGGGCAGCGGCCCGTCGGCTACGTCCCGCTGACGCCCGCGATGCGCGCCCAGACGAAGAAGGCGGCCAAGGAGGTCCTCGCGCAGCGGGGCAAGCTGCCCGCCACGGCCGTCCCGCCCGTCCCGAAGACCACGGGCGACGACGACCAGGGCCCGATCACCCTGCCGCCGATCAACGCG
>NZ_BAAGZI010000304.1:0-7316 GCF_054778695.1 Actinocorallia lasiicapitis | reverse complement strand
GGGCTCCAATCGGAGCCCGCTTCTTGGTTTCCCCAACTACTCGGTCCCTCGCTCTGCTAAGGCACCAGGAGTCGAGTGAAGTCGGGCTCGTCCTCGACGACCTCGGCCAGGGCGAGTTCGGCCCACACGAAGTGGCCGAGCGCGTCACTCCCACACGCCCCGGTGATGACCGCGAGTTCGGAAACGATGGCCAAACCGCGCCCACCGACCGCGAATCCCGCCAACTCCCCGAACTCCTCGAGATCGTCCAGGCCATCAAGACCATCATCCGGCCGGGCCCGATCACCGAGATTCGCGCTCGCTACCCTGGCGCGGAGATCTACTTCGCCGTGTTCGGTGCCATGACCAAGGGGCGTGATCTTGAAGTGTTGAGTTTTGACGACCTGAGCGGGGCAGGGATCATGCGGGCGGCCGGTCTGGCGGCTGTCTTCGTGGCGGCGACGATGAGTCCGCCGGGTATCGAGCCGCCCCTCGAACTGCGCTGACGTTCAAGGAGCAGCCGATGCCATCAGCACCGCGCTTTCCCGAGCTTGCGGGGCGGCTCGCCGGCCTGGTGAGGACCGTGATGGGGGAGATCCGGCCGCGGCTGATCGAAGGTGCGGTGAGCGGCCGGTACGGAGAGAGCAGGAACGAGCGGCATTCCGGCAACTTCCTGTCCAAGCACGACCTGTGGATGCACGACCGCTACCGCGAACTTCTCACCCCGATCATGCCTTCCTACGTCTACGCCTCCGAAGAGGCCGACCCCCAGGTCGTCGGCGACGACCCAGAGCCCGACCTTTGTGTACTCGTCGACCCCCTCGACACCAGTGAACTGGCCGTCCGCGCCTTGCAGGGTTACACGCACGTCATGGTCTACTCGCGGGCTCTGTGCAGGTCCGTGGCCGCTGTCGTCGGCGACATCTACCATCACGTTCAGCTGTACGTCGCGGGCCGCAACAGTGACGGCGCGGACGAAGCGCACCTCGTCACCGCGGACGGCGGCACCTACCCTCTCAACGCCTCACCGACCGCTTCGCTCCCCGAGGCCCTGGTCACCAACTTCCTGATGAAGCCCCCGCGGTTCCGCGCACTCGCAGCGCAAGGACGTCTCATCGACGCCCTCGACCAGCCCTCCGCCGACGGGGCGGGCCGAGGACGGATCGGCGTCGATTTCGGGTCCGTCAGCCTCTGCCACGTCGCCGCCCGTTTCACCGAAGCCACCGTCGAGTTCGCCAAGGGCTTCGCGATCTGGGACCTCGCGCCCGGCCACTACATCCTCAACGCCGCAGGCGGCACCGTCGTCGACCTCGCCGGCGCACCGCTGCCCCTCGATTACGGCCTCAACAGCCTCGCCCAGATCACCTACGCGATGAACCGCCGACAGACCTTCATCGCCGCAGCCAACCCCACCCTCGCCGCCCAACTCGCCGAAATCATCTCCCCCTCGCCCGAATGAGATCGACCGAGAGCCGAGCCTCCGGGTACGCGCAGCGTTCGAGCTCGACGGCTCGGGGTGGGCCAGTCTGAAGGCGCCAGGGGCCGAGACCTGGCGCCGTCAGCGCGGGTTAGTTGTGGGAGGTCCGCGCGAGGGAGGGGATCAGGACTGAGGCCGTCACCAGGTGCATCGAGATCAGGGTGAGGGCTGTGGTGAGGGTGGTGGCCTGGGTGAGGGGGCCGGTCAGCGACAGGAGGAGGGTTGTGGTCGCGGTGATCGTCCAGTTGCGGCGGGGGTGGGTGGTGAAACGTTCGAGGACGGCCAGGAGCGCCCAGCCGGCCAGGCCGGCGCAGAGCGCGGACAGGACGACCGCGACCAGGCCGATCTCCTGGACGGCGCCGTTCCGGTGGACGGTCAGGTCCAGATGCGCGGTGGAGGCCCAGACCACGAAGGAGGACACGGTGGCTGTCAGGACCGAGGCGATGCGGCGGGGCCGGCGGTGGGCGGTGCAGGCGGTTGCTGTCGTCATGGGAGGAGCTTCGCCGCCGGAAACCACCACGGGCATCGGCCGGGCGGCCATGGCGTCCGCTACCGGAGTGGGGGCGTTCCTAGACTTTGGTCGGTGTCGCCGGAGCGGCTTCCCGGCCTAGCGTGCGGGCCATGGACGAAGACGCGCCCGGCCTTCCGGGGAAGAAGCCCACGCTCGTTCTGACCGTCGCGATCGGCGCGCTGGGCGGCCTCGCGTTCTTCGGGTCGCAGACCGGCTGGCTACTCGTGCTCGACCTGTGTGTCTGGGCGCTGAGCTGCACCATCGTGCCCGTGATGCTGCGAGGGTCGGTGCTCGCGGGGGTGGTGCTCAACCTCTTGGCGGTGCTGTCTCCGGTCGCGACGCCGGCGGCCAACGCGAGCGCGCTGATCGTGGCCCAGCGGCGGCCCTTCGCGGTGGCGGCCAAGGTCGCGGCCGTGGGGATCGGAGCGCACGCCGTCCGGGGAATCCTGCGTCCCGCCGACGGCATCTCCTACGGCTGGTGGCTGGGGCTGATGGCCGTCGCGTATGCCGCGCTGCTCGGCTGGGGGGCGCTGACGCAGGCGCGGCGGGCGCTGATGGGCTCACTCCGGGAGCGGGCCCGCCGCGCGGAGGCGGAGCAGGGACGCAGAGTGGCCGAGGCGAGGGTGCAGGAGCGGGCCGCGATAGCCCGCGAGATGCACGACGTCCTGGCGCACCGGCTGTCCCTCGTGGCGACCTACGCGGGCGCGCTGGAGTACCGGGCGGACGCCTCGCCGGAACAGGTCTCCCGGGCGGCGGGCGTGGTCCGCGAAGGCGTCCACCAGGCGCTCGTCGAACTGCGCGAGGTCATCAGCGTGCTCCGCGACTTCGATTCCGTTGCGGAGGACCAGCGGCCGCAACCCGTGCTCGCCGACATTCCGCGCCTGGTCGCGGAGGCGCACGAGGCCGGTGACCAGGTGCTGCTCGACGACCGGACGGCCGAGGCGATCGCCGTCCCCGCGGCGGCAGGACGCGCCGCCTACCGAGTCGTCCAAGAGGGCCTCACCAACGCGCGCAAACACGCGAACGGTCAGCCCGTGCGGGTCGTGCTCGACGGGCGGCCCGGCGAAACGCTCACCATCGACATCTCCAACACCATGCTCGGGGACGAGCCGGCGCAGCTCGTCCCCGGCAGCGGCTCGGGGCTCATCGGCCTGACCGAACGCGTGCAGCTGGCGGGCGGACGGCTCGACCACGAGATGATCCCGGGCAGGGAATTCCGGGTACATGCCTGGCTACCATGGCCGAAATGACGACAATTCGGGTGCTCCTCGTCGACGACGACGCGCTGGTCCGGGCGGGCCTGGAGATGATGCTGGACGGCGCGAACGGCATCCAGGTGGTGGCCCAGGCCGCCGACGGCGACGAGGTGCCCGGCGCGGTGGCCGCGCACGCGCCCGACGTCATCCTGATGGACCTCCGGATGTCGCGCGTGGGCGGTCTCACCGCGCTCGCCCGGCTGCGCGCCACCGTCCGCCCGCCTGAGGTCATCGTGCTGACGACCTTCGACACCGACGACAACGTGCTGCGGGCGTTGCGCCTCGGCGCCGGTGGATTCCTGCTCAAGGACAGCCCGCCCGCGCAGATCGTCGAGGCGATCCGCCGGGTCGCGTCGGGCGAACCGATCCTCTCGCCGAGCGTCACCCGCCGGCTCATGGACCGTGTAGCCACCCAGGCCGACGCCTACGAGCGAGCCAGGAAGGCCCTGTCCGGCCTGACCGGACGCGAACGCGAGGTCGTCCTCGCCGTCGCACAGGGCAGCACCAACGCCGAGATCGGCACGGCCCTCCACCTGAACGTCGCCACCGTCAAAGCGCACATCACGCACATTCTGACCAAGCTCGCGCTCACCAACCGCACCCAGATCGCCCTCCTGGCCCACGACGCCGACCTGATCTAGCGGGCGGCGACCGCGAGCCGGCTGTTGTCGAGACGCACCGGGCAGATGGTGCGCACCGTCGAAGCCGCCTTCTGCATCAAAGCCGGAGATGGGCTGAACCGCACGCTCACGAGCTACTACCGTCCAGAAGGCGTCGAGGGCGCACCGCTGGTCGATGCCTCGGCAAGGCGGAGGTTTCGCCAGGGGCGGCCTCGCGGTTCACCTGGTCGTACACGTTCAAGATTCCCGATTGAGGAGAGAGTTTGGGTGACCGGATTCTGCCCGAGGCTCACCGGTCGGATGTCCGGACTCTCTGGGATTATCACGACCTGGGCCATCGGGTCCGGCCGGTGGACATCGCCATCGGGCTCGGCAGCCACGACATCGGCGTCGCCACTCATGCCGCGGAGCTCTTCCATCGGGGGTTCTTTCCGCACATCGTCTTCAGCGGAGCCAACGCGCCCACCACGGTCGGGAGATTTCCGCGCGGTGAGGCCGTCCACTACCGCGAGCACGCTCTCGCGCTCGGGGTCCCCGACGAAGCGATCCTCATCGAGACCGCGGCCACCCATACCGGTCAGAACATCGAGTTCAGCCGAAAGCTCCTCGTGGACGAGGGTATCGACGTCCGGTCGGCCGTCCTGATCTCACGGCCGTACCAACAGCGCCGCGCCTACGCCACCGCGAAGAGGCTCTGGCCCGAACTCGACGTCCTCTGCTCCTCGCGCCCGCTGCCCCTCGACGACTACATCGAGAGCATCGGCGACGTCGACCGCGTCATCAACATGCTCGTCGGCGACACCCAGCGCATCAGGGAATACCCCCGCCTCGGCTACGCCATCCCCCAGGAGATGCCCAAGCAGGTCTCCGACGCCTACACCCGCCTCGTCGCCGCCGGCTTCACCCACCGCCTCATCTGATCGCTTCCGCTCGTCCGGCGCACGTGATCGGCGTGACGCAGAGCCCAAGATCGCCTCGACCTGCGGCATGTGGACTGTTTCGGGCGGTGAAACGGGCGACATGCCGCAGGTCGACACGATCATGGTGGTGGGGTCAGGCGGGTTTGGTGGCTAGTTGGATGAGGTTGCCGCAGGTGTCGTCGAAGACGGCGGTGGTGACGGGGCCCATGTCGACGGGGGCCTGGGTGAAGTGGACGCCGAGGGCGCGGAGGCGGTCGTATTCGGCGGTGACGTCCTCGACAGCGAACTGGGCGAGGGGGATGCCGTCCTCGAGGAGGGCGTCGCGGTAGGGCTTGACGGCGGGGTGGCCGGAGGGCTCCAGGAGGAGTTCGGTGCCGTCGGGTTCGTCGGGGGAGACGACGGTCAGCCAGCGGTCCGTGTCGCTGATCGGGACGTCGTGCTTCTTCACGAAACCGAGGACCTCGGTGTAGAAGGCGAGCGCCTTGGCCTGGTCGTCAACGAACACGCTGGTCAGATGGATCTTCATGGGGTGCCTCCGGTCCGGATGGGTCGGGTGTCGGCCACCGCTCGGCGATCTGCCGGAGCGGAGCCGTGTTCAGGTCATGGAATTTGTAGCGGCCTTCCCGCCTCGTCTCGACGAGCCCCGCCGCCTCCAGCACGCCCAGATGCTGCGAGACGGCCTGGCGTGACATCCCGAGCCGGTGCTTCATGGCCAGCCGTGAACAGATCTCGAACAGGGTCTGCCCGGACTGCTCGGCGAGCTCGTCGAGGATCGTGCGGCGAGTCGGATCGGCCAGGGCCTTGAAAACGTCATCGCCCATACTCCCAGTATAGGCAAGTCACCGCTTGCCTGTACTGCCTCAGGGTCTTCTATCCCAGGTCGGCACGGAGTGATCGCTACTTGCCGGGGAGCTTGGGGGCTTCCGGCCCGCGGGTCTTCGGCGGGGCGGGTGGGTCGGACTTGTTCTCTTTGACCTTCTTGGCGAGGTCGCTGAGCTTTGTGAACCGCCGGACGTCGGCCTGGAAGGATTCGGGAGCCGGATGCTCCTCGCCCAACGGGGTGACGACGCCGTCCTGGCCCATGATCGCCAACCCTCCCTGGTGGGTGGTCAGCCGGTAGTACTTCGCCTCACGCGGGTCGAGGTGAAGGAGCTTGGCGTCGCGCTGGTGGTAGAAGCCCTTCCAGTGCAGGAACCAGAGAGCCTGCCCCTTCGGCAGGATCTCGCGGAGCTCCGAAGCGAACGCGGTGGGCTCGCCCTGGGCCGGAGCGTCGAACTCGACGGTGATGTCGTCCAGCCCGTCGACCTTCCGGCCCGAAAGGATCTCGACGGGCTTGAGCACGACCCCCACCCACGAGTGCGCGTCGTCGCCGGTGCCGACCGAGCGGGTGGCCCGCACGTCGACCACCTCGGCCACCGTCACCACCTGAGAAAGCCTGATGCCCTCCACAAGAGACCGCGGCTCGTCGCCCCACCTCGCCTGAACCCGAAACCGCTCATAGAACTCCACCGCACCGGGATCAGCAGCGTCCGAGACGGCCGGGGCAACGGTCTCACCACGACAACCCGACAACGACACGGCCAACGCGACTACGACAAGACCAGAACCGCGAAATCTCGGGGCATGCAACACGTTCCACTTCCCAGTGTCTGGAGCGGGATCAGGGGAGCGATCGCTTGCGCGACCAGCCTAGGGGCTGGCAGGGAAGTAGAACTTGTTCTACTGTCGCGCCATGCGCTTTGAGGGTCGGGTCGTGGTGGTGGCGGGCGGCGGCAACGGGATCGGGGCCGCGGTGGCCAGGCGGCTGGCGAGAGAGGGGGGCCAGGTCGTCGTCGGGGATCTCGATCTGGGGGCCGCCGAGCGGGTCGCCGGGGAGATCGGCGGGACGGCCGTCCAGTACGACCAGGCCGTCGAGGAGTCGGTGGCCGGGCTGATCGGGGCGGCCGTCGAGAAGTACGGACGGCTCGACGGTCTCCTGGCGAACGCCGCCGACATGGACGCGATCGGCCGCGACACCGACGCCGTGGACGTCGACCTCGACGTGTTCGACCGCACCATCGAAGTCGACCTGAAGGGCTATCTGCTCCTGACCAGGTACGCCGTGCCGCATCTGCTGGAGCGGGGCGGCGGCGCGATCGTCTACACGTCGTCGGGCGCGGCGTACGCGGGGGAGCGCGAGCGGGTCAGCTACGCCGCGGCCAAGGCCGGGGTCAACGCGCTGATGCGGCATGTGGCGTCGAAATGGGGCAAGAAGGGGATTCGGGCCAACGCGGTCGCCCCCGGCCTGGTCCTGACGGCCCCGGTCCGTGACGCGCTGCCCGAGGAGTTCCGGGCGGCGGTCCTGAAAGGGCAGAAAAGCCTCAGGCTCGGCGACCCTGACGATGTGGCCGCGGCCGTCGCCTATCTGCTGTCGGACGACGCGTCGTGGGTGCTCGGCCAGGTGCTCAGTGTGGATGGCGGGGCGATCCTGCGGCCCTGAGCAGGTCGGCGAGCGCGAGCGCCGCGGGCAGCGGCGACGGCGGCAGCGCCAGATGGACGGCGCGCGCCGGGCTC
>NZ_BAAGZI010000303.1:0-7349 GCF_054778695.1 Actinocorallia lasiicapitis | reverse complement strand
GCCGGAGGCGGCGCTGGTCGTGCTCCGCCAGCGGATCAGGCCCGACGCCGCCGCGACCATCCGCTACTTCGAGCACGAGCACGTCACCGTCAAAGTGATCTCGGGCGACAACCCGGTGAGCGTCGGCGCGATCGCCGCCGAACTCGGCATCCCCGGCGCGGACCGGCCCTACGACGCCCGCGACCTCACCCCCGGCAACATCGAGGAGATCGTCGACACCCGCTCGGTGTTCGGCCGGGTCACCCCGCAGCAGAAACGCGACATGGTCAGGGCGCTCCAGGCGCGCGGCCACACCGTCGCGATGACCGGCGACGGCGTCAACGACGTCCTGGCCCTCAAGGACGCCGACCTCGGCGTCGCCATGGGTTCGGGCAGCGGCGCCACCCGCGCCGTCGCGAAGATCGTCCTGCTGAACGACAGCTTCGCCACCCTCCCCCAGGTGGTCGCCGAGGGCCGCCGTGTCCTCGGCAACATCGAACGGGTCGCGAACCTGTTCCTCACCAAGACCGTCTACTCGATCCTGCTGGCCGTGCTGGTCGGGCTGATCGGCGTGCGGTTCCCGTTCCTGCCCCGCCACCTCACCCTCATCAGCACCCTGACGATCGGCGTCCCCGCCTTCTTCCTGGCCCTCGCCCCCAACCTGGAGCGGGCGAAACCCGGGTTCGTGCCGCGGGTGCTGCGGTTCGCCGTCCCCGCCGGGATCGCGTGCGGCGCGGCCACCTTCCTCGGCTACATGCTGGCCCGCGACAACCCCGCCAACGCCTTCGCGCAGGACTCCACCACCGCCACCTTCACCCTGTTCTTCCTCGCCATGTGGGTGCTCGCCCTGATCGCCCGCCCCTACACGTGGTGGCGGGTCGGGCTGGTCGCCGCGATGGGCGCCGCGTTCGCGGTCGTCCTGGCCGTGCCGGGGCTGCGGACCTTCTTCGCCCTGGACTCCTCCAGCGTCGCCAACGACCTCGTCGCGTTCGGCGTCGCCGGGGCCGCCGGGTTCCTGCTCTGGGCGGCGCTCAAGCAGCACTGGTACGACCGCGCCGTCGACCAGGCCACCGCCCTCTTCAAGAAGGTGCGGTCGGCTAAGGAGCCGGGATCGAAGGAGCGTGGAAGACGGCCGTGACGGTCCGGCCGGCGTCGCCTCCGGTCCAGTCCCACCACGACGCCGTGATCCCGATCGTCAGCAGCCCCCGGCCCGACTCGAACAGCGCGAACTCGTCCGCCGACTCCGCCAGGGGTTTCGCCCGCGGCTCCGAAGGACCGCCCTGGTCGATGACGGTCAGCGCCGCCCCGCCGCGCCAGCGCCGCACCTCCACCACGAACAGCCCGCCGGGCAGCCCCGATCTGGTGTGCCTGACCGCATTGGAGATCATCTCCGCGGCGGCCAGCAGGACGTCGTCCACGCAGGCGAACCCCTCGGTCAGGAACCCCACGAACTCCCGCGCCCTGCGCGCCTCGGCCGGCAGCCCGGGGAACGCGCGCCGCCAGCACATGTCGCCGATCTCGAACTCCCGGCCGTGCATCAGCACGGTGCGGGCGGATGGTGCCGTCACGGTCATACCGACCGTCCCTTCGACGGGATCACGTACCGCAATGTTCACCTACTTCCCAAATATCCGCTCGGAAACGCTGTCAAGGCTTTGCAACGGTCCACGCACAACGCGGAAACCGCGATGAGAGAAGGGATATCGGGGCGAGGGCGGGCCCGCCCGGCCGATAACCTTGAGGCATGTCCGATCCTCAACTCGTCCTCGCCGCCCGGGTGCAGGCCGCGATCACCGACGCCTACGGCGCCGAGTTCGCCGGCACCGACCCGGTCATCCGGCCGTCCCAGTTCGCCGACCTGCAGGCCAACGTGGCGCTGCCGCTGTCGAAGCGACTGCGACAGGCGCCGCGCGACGTGGCGAACGAGATCGTCGCCCGGCTCGACGTCGCCGGCCTCTGCTCGTCCGTCGAGGTGTCCGGGCCCGGATTCATCAATCTGAAGCTCAGCGACGAGTGGATCGCCGGCCAGGTCTCGGCGCTCAACGGCGAAGAACGGATCGGCGGGCCGCTCACCGACCGTCCCGAGGTCATCCCGGTCGACTACTCGGCGCCGAACGTCGCCAAGGAGATGCACGTCGGGCATCTGCGGACCACGGTCGTCGGCGACGCGTTCGCCCGCACCGCCGAGTTCCGCGGCCACCACGTGATCCGGCAGAACCACATCGGCGACTGGGGCACCCCGTTCGGGATGCTCATCGAACACCTGCTGGAAGTCGGCGAGGAGTCGGCGGAGGCCGGGCTGCTGGCCACCGACCCCAACACCTTCTACCAGGCGGCGCGCGCCAAGTTCGAGGCGTCGGAGAAGGGCGAGGGGCACGGCGACTTCGCCACCCGCGCCCGCAAGCGCGTCGTCACCCTCCAGGCCGAAGACCCGGCCACCATGGAGATCTGGCACCGGCTCGTCGACATGTCGAAGGCCTACTTCAACCAGATCTACGACCGGCTCCAGGTCACCCTCACCGACACCGACCTCGCCGGCGAGAGCATGTACAACGCGCTGCTCGCCGACGTCTGCGACCAGCTCGAGGCCAAGGGCATGGCCGTCGTCGACGACGGCGCGCTCTGCGTGTTCCCCGACGGCTTCACCGGCCGCGAGGGCAAACCCCTCCCGCTGATCATCCGCAAGAGCGACGGCGGCTACGGCTACGCCACCACCGACCTCGCCGCGCTCCGCTACCGCGCCCAGGTCCTGCACGCCGACCGCGTCATCTACGTCATCGGCATCCCGCAGGCCCTCCATCTGAAAATGATCTTCTCGACGGTCGAGGAGGCCGGCTGGCTCGGCACCACCAAGCCGTTCCACGCCGGGATCGGCAACGTCCTCGGCGAGGACGGCAAGATCCTGCGCACCCGCTCCGGCAAGCCGATCCGGCTCGCCGCCCTCCTCGAAGAGGCCGTCGAACGGGCCGAGAAGGTCATCGAGGACCGCGGCTACGACGCCGAGGCCCGCACCGAGATCGCCCGCGCCGTCGGGATCGGCGCCGTCAAGTACGCCGACCTGTCGGTGGCCCGCGACTCCGAGTACGTCTTCGACTTCGACCGGATGCTCGCCCTGTCCGGCAACACCGGCCCGTACCTGCAGTACGCCACCGCCCGGATCCGGTCGATCTTCCGCAAGGCCGGGGTCGAGATCGACGCGGCGACCGCCCCGATCGTCCTCGGCGAAGAAGCCGAACGCGCCCTCGCCCTGCACCTGCTGAGCTTCCCCGGCGTCATCGACGAGGTCATCGCCGACGTCTACCCGCACAAGCTCTGCACTTACCTGTTCGACCTGTCGCAGGCGTTCACCGCGTTCTACGAAGCCTGCCCCGTCGCCAAGGACGGAGTCCCCGACGACGTCCGCGCCAGCCGCCTCGCACTCCTGGCCGTCACCCTGAACACCCTGGTCACCGGCCTGACCGTCCTCGGCATCCCGATCCCCGACCGCATGTGACCCACGACCCCAGGGAACGGGCGGCCGGTCACTGACCGCCCGCCCGTTCCGCTATTCTTCTCATCCCCGCGCCGCCCATGCCCAGACCGGCACTCCCCCAAACCCCGCCCACTCAGCCGAAACCACGGAACACCCCGTCCGCCCCGGCCGCGTCGACGTAGTCGGAGAATTCCAGGGTGAGCGCGAACACCACGTTGGCCTGGAGTTCCTCGTACTCCGAGGCGACCACGCGCAGGGTCCGCCCCGGCTCCTCCCACAGATCGACGACCAGCAGCTCATGCGCCCGGGTGGTCATCGCCCGCCGGTCGACGATCACCAGCAGGCCGCCGTCGTACCCGACGGGCAGCCGCGCCATGAGCTGCTTCACGGACAGGCCGCGGAACGCCTTGTCGTCGACGTAGGCCGGCGAGACGTCGCCGTTCCGCGGGACGAGCGCCTTCTTGACCGCCGCCCAGTTCTTCGCGGAGGAGAAGTCCGTCCGGACGGCCATCAGATCGTCGCTCGGCAGGAACGTCCCCGACGCCGGGCCGACCAGGACCCGCCGGTCGGCGGAGCGGGACGGGGCATCGCGTCCCGTCCCGGCGAACCGGGCGAACCAGGTGCCGGTGGTGCGGGCGGTGAGCTTCGCGGTGAAGGCCCCGCCCTTTCCGGTGCGGACCGTCCTGACGACCTTGGGCGCCACGTCCGGGCCGGGCCGGAACAGCAGCTCGATCGGACGGCCCTGGAGCGCGGTCCTGGCCGAGAAGCGCCCCCTGAAGGTGATCTTCTTGCCCTGGTTGATCCGGGCGGGCGTCGCGGTGAAGCCGCTGACCTTCGTCCTGTCCCTGGTCTCGGCCAGCTCCTTGACCTTCCGGGCGTACCAGGAGCTCCCCGGGTAGACCACGCGGAGCCGTCCGCCGCCCGGCTTCAGGACGGCCTTGAACCGGCCGTCCGCGCCGGTCTTCACCGGCGGCAGCTCGATCCAGGTCTTCGTCCCCGGCCGCCGGGCGAGCAGCCTGAGCGTCCGCCGCGCGGCAGGCTTGTAGCGCTTCCCTCCGTCGAAGGCCGCGAACCGGCCGGTGAGCCGGCCTCCCGTCGCCGACACCTGGTCCAGACGGGTGTCGCGGCGCAGCGGCACGACCCTGCTCTGCTCGCTGACCACCTTGCCCTTGGTGTCGGTCACTTTCAGGAAGACCGTCAGCGGGCCCGGCCGCCACCGCCCGTCGATGCCGCAGCCGATCGAGACGGTCCCCTCGCCGCCCATGCTCACGCACCCGTACATCTGCTGGCCGCCGGGAGCGCCCCGGTCGAACGCGTACCCGAAGTCGAGCCGGTTCGGCTCGAGGTCGCCGGTGTACCGCACCTCCGCCCTGACCTCGCCGCCGCCCGGTTTGACCACGACGGGCCGCACGGTGAACGAGGTGATCACCGGGGCGGGCGCGGCGAAGACGGGCGCGGCGCTGCCCGCGACCAGCACCAGCGTGAGCAGAACGGCTTTCGACTTCATGGGAGGCGACCCTAGCGGGTGATCATTGCTCTGGCGTGACCAAGATCTTGCCTGGGGATCCGGAGGGGGGGCGTGTGATCGTTATGCTCGGGAAGAACCCCCATGCGCGCGGAATCTGGGGGCATGTGTGCGGTACGGCTGGTCGATCAGGACCAGGCTGACGTTGATCTCGTCGGCCGTCATGGCCGTGCTGTGCGTCTCCGCCTCCATCGCCACGATCTTCGCGCTGCGGGACATGGCGACCAGTTACCGGACCGAGCGGACCGCCTCGACGGCGCTCAAGATCGTCCACACGATCAAGCGGGGCGCGCTGCCGAAGGCCCTGCCCGCCGACCTCACCGAAGGGCTGGACGCCGCCCAGGTCGTCGACGCGCGCGGCAGGGTCGTGGCGGGCAGCGGAACCCTCGGCGACGAACAGCGCATCGCACAGATCGAACCGCCCGACGACAGCGCGCGGATCGACGAGGAACGGTGCGACCTGCCCGTCGTCCGCTCCTGCGAGATCGTCGTGACGTTCCGGGTGTACGAGGCCGACGGCGACTGGTTCGTGTACGCCCTCGACCAGCCCGTGCCCTGGTACGTGTCGGGCAGGCTCGCCGGGATCCTCGCCGGGACGAGCCTGCTGCTGGTCGCCCTCACCGCGATCGGGGCGAACCGGACGGTGTCGCGGGCGCTCAAGCCCGTCGAGGACATCAGGGCGCGCGCCATGGAGATCGGCGCGGGCGTGCTCAGCGACACCCTGAGCGAACGGCTGCCGCTGCCCAAACACCACGACGAGCTGTACACCCTGACCGTGTCGGCGAACGGCGTCCTGGAACGGCTGGAGAAGACCATCCAGCGGGAACGCCGCTTCAGCGCGGACGCCTCACACGACCTGCGCTCCCCCATCGCCGCGATGCGCGCCCAGCTCGACGAAGCGATGATGTACCCGGGCGACACCGACTGGAAGGACACCTCGCTGCGGCTGTCGACCAGCCTGGACCGGCTGTCGGCGATCGTCGAGGACCTGCTGACCCTGGCCAGGCTCGACGCCCACGCCGAACCCGCCACCGAGGCCGTCGCCCTGGACGCCCTGATCCGCACCGAGGCCGCCCGCCGCAGGCAGCGGGTGCCGATCGGGCTCGAGCTCCAGCCGGTCGCCGTCGAAGGCAACCGGCTGCAGCTCGCCCGGCTCCTCACCAACCTGCTCGACAACGCGCAACGCCACGCCGACGCCGAGGTGACGGTCCGGCTCCGCGCCGAGGGCGGCGAGGCCGTCCTCGAAGTGATCAATGACGGCGACTCGATCCCGCCCCAGCTCCGGGAGGCCGTCTTCCGGCGGTTCGCCCGGCTGGACGCCTCACGCAGCAAGGACACCGGCGGCACCGGGCTCGGCCTGGCGATCGTCCGGGAGATCGCGGCCGCGCACGGCGGCACCGTCGTCGTCGCCGACTCCGAGCGCGGCGCGCGGTTCGTCGTCCGGCTGCCGCTGCCCGCTCAGCGCACGTAGACCCGCATCCCGTTCGGGACCAGCCGGAACAGCCGTTTGGCGTTGCTCATCGGGATCCGGACGCAGCCGTGCGACGCCGGCCGCGCCGGGACGCTCCGCGACCCGTGCATCGCGATCCCGCCGTTGAAGTAGGTCGGGTAGTACAGCCCGCCCAGCGGCGCGATCCGCCAGCCCGCGATCTTGCGGGACACCCGGAAGTCACCGCGCGGCGTCCGGGAGAACCCGCAGTGGCCCGCGTCGCAGTAGTGCCGGTTCCGTCCCGTCGACACATGCGTGATCATCACCGGGCCGCGCTTCCCCCAGACCGTCAGGAGCTGACGGCGCAGATCGATCTCGACGCGCCGCGCCGGAGCACCCTTGACCAGCGGTTTCGGCACCCGAGGCGCGGCCAGTGCCGCCCGGACCGCCCGTGACGTCACATCCTGCACGCGCAGCCCGTTGGCCTTCTCGAACGCCCACAGCGCGAGCCTGGTCTGCTGCCCGAACCGGCCGTTGACCGGGCCGGGCGTGAAATGCAGGGCCTTCAGCCGCTGCTGGAGCAGCCGGACGTCCTGGCCGGTCGAACCGGGCCGCACCGGACCCGAAAGCAGCAGCGGAGGGCCGGTCTGGGCATGGGCCGCACCGGGCAGCGCGAAGATCGCGGCGAAGATCCCGGCGGCGAGTTTGGAGAGCGCCATGCCCCGCACCGTAGGGAGCGGCGGGGCTAGCGCGCGGGAGACCCGTCCGGGGATTCCCCGATCATTACCCGGACGTCCGGAATGATCTCCTTCGCCAGCACCGGAAGCCACCCCGGATCCCCCGCGTACACCAGGGTGTCGATCCGGCCCTCGACCGCCAGCCACGCCAGCTCCGCCGCCGTCCGCGGGCCGCCGAAGTTGTAGATCCGGCGGATCGCGGCCGGA
>NZ_BAAGZI010000302.1:0-7380 GCF_054778695.1 Actinocorallia lasiicapitis | reverse complement strand
GGCCTCGGCCCCCGTCGCTGCCCGCCCCGCTGACGCCCCGGGAGGCGGCCGTCCTGCGCGCCCTGGCCGCGGGCCTGTCCAACGCCGAGATCGCGGCGGCCCACCATCTGTCCGTCGAGACCGTGAAGACCCACGTCAAGAGCATCCTCACCAAGCTCGACGTCCGCGACCGCACCCAGGCCGCGATCTGGGCCCATCGGACCGGCTTCGCCCACCGTCCCTGAACCCGGCGGGGTCAGATGCCGATGAAGGTGCCGAAGAGGTCCCAGAGGTAGCAGCGGTGCTTGAGGTAGAGGTGGGCGAAGCCGTAGGTGTCGGTGGCGGGGCCCGGGCGGAGGCGGAGGATGCGCTGGCCGAGAGGGTCGTAGCGGGGCCAGGAGCCCGGGTCGCCTCCGGCGGCGAAGGCGCCGACCCGGCGGAGGATCCGGTCGGCCAGATCCTGCTGCCCCTGGTCGAACAGGGCGGAATCCGGTTGGAAGAGGTAGCCGAGTTCGGCGGCGTGGGTGGGGCCCGGAGCCAGGCCGGGGATGACCGGAGGGGCGTCCGGGTCCTCGAAGAGGTAGGCGTAGGTGGGGGCCAGCGGCGCCATCGCCTGGAGGCCCTTGTTCGTGGGGCAGCCGAACATCATGTCGCCCATCAGCGCGCTCATCGCCTTCACCGGTGAGCCGTACCGGGCGGACGGGTAGAGCGCCATGATGAACGAGCCCGCGGGTCCCGCGAAGTCCGTCAGCAGCTTCCGGTAGTCCTCCTCGGACGGCACGACCCCGGTCTGGACCTTGAGGCCGAGGGCCGCGAACAGATAGCCCTCGTCGGCCGTCAGCCCGGCCAGGACCGGACGTTTCGGCGTCCGCCCCGACTTGATCATCGCGATGGGCGTGGCGGGCAGCACCACCCTGTCGACGATCGGGGGGAACAGGAACGGGGTCTGCCCGTTCTCGGGGAACGGCGCGGCCTCGACGAGTTCACGGGCGGACTTGCCGCGCAGGCAGCCGATCTGATCCGGGCCCGCCGGGCAGCCGACCGCGGTCGCGTACGCCTCGCCTGTCCTGGTCGCGGCGGCCAGGGTGACGCCGTAGGTCTGCTCGGTCCCGCAGACCGACGAGCTCATCAGGACCGCCCGGTGGAACAGGCCGTCGGCGGCCGGAGACCCCAGGTTCGCGCAGGAGGCGATGCCGCCGGATGACTGGCCCATCAGCGAGACCCGGGCGGGGTCGCCGCCGAAAGCGCCGATGTTGCGCTGGACCCAGCGCAGCGCGGCCTGCTGGTCCTGGACGCCGTGGTTCAGCGCCGGGTTCTCCGCGCGCAGCGACTCCAGCGCCAGGACGCCGAACGCGCCCTGCCGGAAGTTGGGGGAGACCACGACCGCGCCGCTCGCGGCGGCCAGCGCGCCCGCGTCCACGTTGCCGTCGCCGAAGGAGTAGCTGCCGCCATGGAGCCAGACGACGACCGGTAGGTCCCCCGGTCGACGCCGCGCACCGCCCCGGTGTCGAGCCGGACGACGTCGCCGGGAAGCGCCGCGGCCGCGCGCATGTCCACCAGCACCATCAGACCGCACAGCGCGACGGCGATCGCTCTTCGCACCATCCCTCACTCCTCTGCTCGGGAAGGGACATCGTCGACTCGGCGACTGCTCACTTACCAGACCATTCACTGCCCATTCAGCTCGCGGCCCCACAGCAGCTCCACGACCTGCTCGATCGCCCGCACGAGATGCCGCCGGTAGGTACTGAACGGCAGCGACAGCAGTTCGCGGGCTGCGGTCTCGACGTAGCCGGGGACGGCGCGGGGCCGGCCGGACGGGGTGCGTCGTACGTGTGACGTAAAGCACAGGAGAGGGTGTCGGGGCGCTGCAGGCGGGAAGTCCCGTCAATATGCTTTCGCTGGGCGTCAAGTTCGGTGTGAACCTCAAGGCGCGGGGTCGGGCGCGTCGAAAACCTCCGCTCCCGCCTCGGGAACGGAGGTTTTCGACGGGTTGAGACACCATCTGGTTCCCGTCGTGCGCCGATCGTGGCCTTCATCGGATTCATTGGTGGATCCTGGAGCCGGATCGCTGCTCCTATTAGACGGAGTCCCGGTCAAAAGATGCCAGCGTGCGGTCGTGCTCGAACTCGTCAGGGCGTCCGGCATTGCGGCAATTCAGGCACCGAATCGCAGGGCGAATGCGAAGCCGGACCGTCGAATCGGAACCGTTGATGAGCAGGGCGTCCTGTGTAAGCTGTGCCCGTGAATAGGGCTAAGGACGTGCCCGGCGTGCTGTAGCCCTGCGTACCCGCATCTGCAATTGTTCGGTTTTAAATCAGATGGGTGTACGGGGCGCTTGAAGCGGATGGCCGTGAAATGAACTCTGCGGCCGCGCGGAGTTTCGCGGCGAGAAAGAACGGTGTGGAAGAGAGCTGTGCTCCTGGCGGCGCGACGAGGTTGGGGTGACTCTCGGTTGTTGGTGGAACGCGATGAGCTACTGAGGCGGCTGGAGCCGCTCTTCAAGGAAGGTTCGGAAGGGTTCGGCGCCACCGTCATCGTCAGCGGCGGGGTGGGGATCGGGAAGACGGCGCTGCTGGAGGAGGTCGCCGAACGGGCGGCGCGGCGCGGGCACACGATTCTCAGCGCCGTCGGATCGCGGGCGGAATGCGAATTCCCCTACACGGTGCTCGAGCAGCTCTTCCACAGCGTCGGGCGGACCGAGAGCGGCGCCGGCCTGCTGGAGCTGCTGGAGCAGGCCACACGGTCGGGTGACGCGAACCCGGCCCAGATCATGCAGGCGGCCTACCGGACGCTGCGGGAGATGTCCGACCGGGCGCCGGTCACGATCTCCATCGACGACATCCAGTACGCCGACCCCGCCTCGCTGCGCTGCCTGCTGCACCTGATCCGGCGCTGCCGGCGGGCCCGGGTCACCGTCTTCCTGGCCTGCGGGTCCACCGATCCCGGCGAGTCCCAGACCCTGCTGGCCGAGCTCGCCTGCCGGCCGGGCATCCGCCACGTCCGGTTGAGCGCGCTGTCCTGGGAGGGCGTCGCCCGGCTGGTCTCCGACCGGTTCGGCACGGACTCCACCGACCCGCGCGCCAGGGAGTTCTTCCACGCGAGCGGCGGCAACCCCCTGCTCGTCCAGGCGCTGCTGCACGACCACTCGGTCCAGGAGACCCTCGACGGCGGCAGGCGGCAGGCCCCCGGCGACGTGTTCCGCGACGCCTCCCTGGCCTGCGTCCACCGCAGCGGCCGGGACTCCCTGCGGGTCGCCCGCGGGATCGCGGTCCTCAACGGAGCGGGCTCGACGGCGCTGCTGGGACGGCTCGTCGGCCTCGGCGAACGCGCCGTCCATTCGGCGTTGAGAGTCCTGTCCGACGCCCGTCTCCTCGACGGCGCCCGCTTCCGCCATCCGATGATCCGCGGCGGGGTGCTGGACGAGATCCCCGCCGACGAGCGGGCCGGGCTGCACCGCGACGCCGCGGCGCTGCTGCGGGAGGAGGGCGCGCAGACCACCACGATCGCCGCCCATCTGCTGGCCTGCGGGACGGTCGGCGACGACTGGGCGGTGCGGCTGCTGGCGGAGGCCGCCGACGAGGCGCTCGCCGCCGACCAGGTCGAGCACGCCACCCGGTTCCTGCATCTGGCCGGGTCGAGCTGCACCGACGAGGAGCAGCGCCGTCTGGTCAGCGTCGGGCTGGCCCAGATCATGCGGCGGGTCAGGCCCGAGGCGTCCACCCGGATCCTCCGGGACCTCGCGGGACCGGCCCGCGAGGGCAATGTGCCCGGTGTGGTCCGGATCAAGGTGGCGCACGGCCTGCTGATGCGCGGCCAGGTCGAGGAGGCCGTCGAGATCCTCAGACTGCTCGGCGCGGAGCAGACCGTCGACCGGCAGCTCGCCGCCGAACTGGACATCGCCCGGCTGTGGCTGGCCTCCACCTATCCGGGCGTCGCCGAACGGCTGGCGGGATCGCTGGGCCGTCCGCTCGGCCAGCGGTCGGGGGCGGCCCGGCACAGCGCGGTGCTGCGGGTCAGCGCCAACCGGGCGCTGTGGATCACGCTGACGCAGGGGGCGGACGAGTCGGTCGTCGCCGATGCCGAACGGGTCCTGCAGAGCCTGCCGATCGGTGACCGGACCATCGACAGCCTCGTCTCGGCGATCATGACCCTGGTCTACGCGGACCGGTTGAAGACCGCCGCGAGCTGGTGCGACCAGCTTCTGGTCAGGGCCGCCGACCGGCAGGCCCCGATGTGGAACGCCCAGCTCCTGACGGCACGGGCGCTGATCGCGCTGCGCCAGGGCGGCCTGGGCCGGGCCACCGAGCTGGCGGAGTCCGCGCTGGAACTCATGCCGGAGGAGGCGTGGGGCGTCGGCATCGGGATGCCGCTGGGCGTCCTCATCGAGGCCCGCACCGCGATGGGCGACTCCAAGGCCGGCGCCGACCTGGTCAACCGCCCGGTGCCCGAGACCCTGTTCCTCACCCGCTTCGGACTGCACTACCTGTACGCCCGCGGTCGGCACCATCTCGCGAACGGCGACCACGACGTGGCGCTCGCCGACTTCCACGCCTGCGGTGAGAAGGCGCGCGCCTGGGGCCTGGACTCGCCCGTGCTGGCGCCCTGGCGGATCGGCGCGATGGAGGCGCTGCTGCTGCACGGCCAGCGGGAACGGGCGAGCGAGATCGCCGACGAGCACCTCGCCCTGGCCAGCACGGGGCAGCGCCGCACCCACGGCATCGCGCTCCGCGCGCTGGCGGCGACCAGGCCGCCGTCCCAGCAGCTCGAGCAGCTCAGCAAGAGCCTGGAGCTGCTGCAGCCCACCGGTGACCGCTACGAGACCGCGCTGACCCTCGCCGACCTGGGCCGGACCTACCAGCGGCACGGCCGGGTCGGCCGCGCCCGTCTGATCATCCGCCAGGCGTGGCACATGGCGAAGGAGTGCGGGGCCGAGGAACTCCAGACGACGCTGATGCCGAAGCCGATGGGCGGCGAGGAACCCGAGCCGACCGGCCAGACCGTCGTGCACAACGGCGTGACCCGCCTTCTGTCGGAGGCCGAGATGCGGGTGACCGCGCTCGCCGCCCAGGGATTCACCAACCGGGAGATCTCCAACAAGTTGTTCATCACCGTCTCCACGGTCGAGCAGCACCTCACCCGGGTCTACCGCAAGCTCAACATCCGGCACCGCCAGGAACTGCCCGCCAGTTTCGCTTGATCCGAACCCCTGACCAGATGGGATCCACCATGAACGAGACGCCCGCGGCGCCCGGCCGCAGCGGACTGATCCTCGACTTCGGCGGTGTCCTCACCACGGACTTCTTCGGCACGCTGCGCGCGTTCTGCGCGGCCGAGGGCCTGGCCCCGGACGCCGTCGAGCGGTTGGTGCGCACCGATCCGCGGGCCAAGCAGGCGGTCGCCGACGCCGAGTGCGGACGTATCGCCCAGCGGGAGTTCGACTCCATCCTGGGGGAGGGCCTCGGCCTGCCCGCCGCGGGACTGTCCGGACGGATGACCGCGGCGCTCCTGCCCAGTGTCCCGATGCTCGATCTGGCCGAGCGGGCCCGCGCCGCGGGCATCGCCACCGCGGTGCTGTCGAACTACTGGGGCGCCGGCCCCGACGCCCACGACATCCACGCCGGATACGAGCTGGACCAGCGCTTCGACGTCGTCGTGATCTCTCATCTGATCGGCGTCCGCAAGCCGGAGGAGCCGGTCTACCGGCTGGTCCTCGACAAGCTCGGGGTGGCGGCGGAGGACTGCGTGTTCGTCGACGACAACCGTTCGCATCTCCCGCCGGCCGAAGCCCTCGGCATGTCCGCGCTCCTGTTCACCGATCCGGTCCTGGACCTCCCGGAACTGGAGCGGCTGCTGGGTCTGGGCTGACGGCGCAAGGCCCTGCGCGCCCGACCGGCGCGCAGGGCCTCCTTCACCGCCGTCAGCCGGCGAAGCGGGTCGGGGTGAAGGGCTTGGCGAGCTCGGACGCCGTGCCGTCGGCGAGCAGGTCGGCCATCAGATCGGCGGTCACCGGGGTGAGCTGCACCCCGATCCGGGAGTGCCCGGTGACCAGGAGCAGGCCCGGCACGACGGTCTCGCCGAGCACGGGCAGGTCGTCGGGGGCCGCGGGCCGCAACCCCACCGCCGACTCGGCCAGTTCGAGCCCGCCCAGTTCCGGCAGCGCCGTGCGCGCCTTCACCAGCAGGTCGGCGACGCCGCCCGCGGTGACGGTCGTGTCATAGCCGCGTTCCTCGTAGGTCGCGCCGACCACGAGCTCGCCGTTGGCCCGCGGCACGAGGTACACCGCGGAGCCGCCGACCACGGCGCGGGTCGTCCGGCTCAGGAACGGCTCGGCCGACCGCAGCCGCAGGATCTGGCCTTTGACCGGCCGGATCTCCGGGACGGCGCCCGGCGGCAGACCGCCGATCAGATGGGTCCAGCAGCCGGCCGCCAGCACGATCCGGTCGCCGGGCACGGTCGTCCCGCCGGACAGCCGCACCCCGGCGGCACGGTCCCCTTCCATGAGCACTTCGGTGACCCGTTCGCGGAGGAACAGGCCGCCGTAGGCGTCGATCGCGGCGAGCAGCGCGGGCGTCATCTCCCGCGGGTCGATCGCGCCGTCGTCGGGGGCGAGCAGCCCGCCGGCCACCGACGAGGACAGCTCCGGCTCGTGGTCCAGGCATTCCGCGGGGTCCAGCCGTTCGACGGTGATGCCGAGCGACTCCTCCAGCTTGCGCACCTCCTCCAGGGCGGCGAGGCCGGGCTGGTCGAAGGCGACGTCGAGGACGCCGTCGCGGCGGTAGCCGACCGATCGTCCCGAGACCGCCTCCAGCTCCGCCGCGAACGACGGATAGCGTTCCCGGGAGGCGAGGGAGAGCCGGAGCAGCGCCTCCTGTTCCAGGATCAGCTCGTTGGCCGGCGGCAGCATCCCCGCCGACGCGTGCGACGCCTCACTTCCGGGCGCGGGATCGACGACCGTCACCCGCAGACCGCGCTCCAGCGCGCGCCAGGCGGTGCTCAGTCCGATCACTCCGCCACCGACGATGATCACGTGCATGTTCGGCTCCCGGGGTTTAGGAGAGGAGTTTGCGTAGGTAGCGGGCGAGTTCGAGGGGTGTGGGGTGGTCGAAGGCCAGGGTGGCGGGCAGCCGCAGGCCGGTCGCCGAGGACAGCCGTCTGATCAGCTCCAGATTGGTGAGCGAGTCGAAGCCGACCGACGCCAGTTCCTGGTCGGGGCCGACCGCCTCGGCGTCCTGGTGGCCGAGGACGACCGCGGCCTGCGCGCGGACGAACGCCACGACGGCCTGTTCCCGCTCGTCGTCGGGCAGCCGGGTGAGCAGTGCGCGCAGCGCTTCGGCCTCGTCCCGGCCGGTGTCAGCGCGCCGTCCGGCGGAGGTCTCGGGGACGAGGTCCAGCAGCAGC
>NZ_BAAGZI010000301.1:0-7399 GCF_054778695.1 Actinocorallia lasiicapitis | reverse complement strand
GGTGGGAGCGGCGTGGGCGGGCGCGGGGAGCAGGGCGGCCGCGGTGACGGCGGCCGTGGCGAGCGCGGAGCGGCGCATCAAGATCCTTCGGGCGGGGGTCGGTGCAGCATGAGACGCCCGTCAAGCCCCGGAAGTTCGAGGGAAACGCGAGAAGGGCCGACCCCGACGCCTTTGTCGGGATCAGCCCTTCTCGTGTGTCAGCCCTCAGAACTCGTCGTTGAGCCGGGCCACCAGCGCGTTGTACTCGTCCCGCAGCTCCTGCGGGAGGTGGTCGCCGAAGGTGTCGAGGTGGGCGGGCATCAGCGACGCCTCGCGCTTCCACGTCTCCTTGTCGGCCGACAGCAGCAGGTCGAGGTCGCGGCCGTCGATCTCCAGGCCCTCGAGGTCGAGCGCGGCGGCGGTCGGGACGACGCCGATGGCCGTCTTCTTGCCGTCGGCCGAGCCCTCGAGCCGCTCGATGATCCACTTCAGGACGCGGCTGTTCTCGCCGTATCCCGGCCACAGCCACTTGCCGGAGTCGTCCTTGCGGAACCAGTTGACGTAGTAGATGCGGGGCAGCTTCTCCTGGTCGGCGCCCGCGCCCATGGTCAGCCAGTGCTTGAAGTAGTCGCCCATGTTGTAGCCGCAGAACGGCAGCATGGCGAACGGGTCGTAGCGCAGCGAGCCCACGGTGCCCTCAGCGGCGGCGGTCTGCTCCGAGGCGATGTTGGCGCCCAGGAAGACACCGTGCTGCCAGTCGAAGGACTCCGTGACCAGCGGCACCGAGGTGGCGCGACGGCCGCCGAACAGGATCGCCGAGATCGGGACGCCGTTGGGGTCCTCCCACTCCGGCGCGATGATCGGGCACTGGCCGGCCGGGGTGGTGAACCGGGCGTTGGGGTGCGCGGCGGGCGTGCCGGACTCGGGGGTCCAGTCGTTGCCCTTCCAGTCGGTCAGGTGCGCGGGCGGCTCGTCGGTCAGGCCCTCCCACCACACGTCGCCGTCGTCGGTCAGCGCGACGTTGGTGAAGATCGAGTTGCCCCAGAGGGTCTTGATCGCGTTGGCGTTGGTGGTCTCACCGGTGCCGGGCGCGACGCCGAAGAAACCGGCCTCGGGGTTGATCGCGTAGAGGCGGCCGTCCTCGCCGAACCGCATCCAGGCGATGTCGTCGCCGATCGTCTCGACCTTCCAGCCGGGAATGGTCGGCTGGAGCATCGCCAGGTTGGTCTTGCCGCAGGCCGACGGGAAGGCCGCGGTGACGTACTTGGTCTCGCCGGACGGCGGCGTGAGCTTGAGGATGAGCATGTGCTCGGCGAACCAGCCCTCGTCGCGGGCCATCGTCGAGCCGATGCGCAGCGCGAAGCACTTCTTGCCGAGCAGCGCGTTGCCGCCGTAGCCCGAGCCGTAAGACCAGATCTCGTTGGTCTCGGGGAAGTGGCTGATGTACTTGTCCTCGTTGCACGGCCACGCGACGTCGGCCTGGCCCGGCTCGAGGGGCGCGCCCACGGTGTGGACGGCCTTCACGAACGTGCCGCGCTCCTCGATCATGCGGAGGGCGGGAGCGCCCATCCGGGTCATGATCCGCATGGAGACCGCGACGTACGGCGAGTCGGTGAGCTCGACGCCGACCTGGGAGATCCGGCCGTTGAGCGGACCCATGCAGAACGGCACCACGTACAGGGTGCGGCCCTTCATGACGCCGTCGAAGATGCCGTCGAAGATCTCCCGCATCTCGGCGGGGGCCTTCCAGTTGTTGGTCGGTCCCGCGTCCTCCTGCTGCTCGGAGCAGATGAAGGTCCGGGACTCGACCCGCGCTACGTCGCGCGGGTCGGAGGCGGCGTAAAAGCTGTTCGGGCGCTTCTCGGCGTTGAGACGCTTGAAGGTGCCCTGCTCGACCAGGAGGTCGGTCAGGCGGGTCCACTCCTCGTCCGAGCCGTCGCACCACACGACGTTCTCGGGCTTGGTGAGCGCAGCGATCTCGCTCACCCAATCGATGAGTTCCTGGTGGGTGGTCGGGGCCGGTTTGAGACCGGGGACCTGCTCGGACAACGCCCTACTCCTCACACGCGCTTCGTGGCTTGTACGCATCGTGAACGACGACCACGGGGTTTGGCTAATTGGCACAGACCAATGCGTTACTTTCTGGAAACATCACCTCACGCAGAAAAATCTTCAGTCTTCTCCCTGTCAGGCCGCAACCCCCTTGAAAGAGCGCAGGTCCCGGCGGTCAGGCGGGGGATGAGAGTGAGATTCCCCGTTCTCCGCGCTCCTCTCGTGATGTGGCGCAGATCTCACCGTCCGGCCTCAGCTGTTCCCACCTGCGAGGACGTCCCGGGAGGCGTCCGCCGGAAACGTCGTGCGGATCCGTGATCGGGGCCGCCGGGAATCCCACCGGCACGGACCGGCCTTTATGTAAATTTCCCTAAAAAAGGCGGGGTCGAGGTGGTGGGCGAGTATCGGCGCACCCATTCTCGTCGTCCATCCCATCCCTGCCACGAGCGATTCCCCTGCCCCTTCCGGAAATTGGTATAGGCATTTGGTCTAGACCATTCCTCGCTCGCCCCGCACGGACCGAGGAGACGCCTGGTGGCGTCCTGGCTGCCCGGCAGTGAGGGCGGCGGCGTCGCGGACGTCCTGTACGGCAAGCGGCCCCTGTCCGGTCGGGGAGCTCTCTGGTACTTTTGGTGAGAGTCAAGAAAACCTGCTCCCGAGGATGGGCGATGGACCGGGCGGCTCGCAGCACTACCCGGGATCTGCGCCGGGGGAACCGCGAGATCCTGCTCAGATCGCTGGCCTTCGACGGCCCGAACAGCCGGCAGCGGCTCAGCGAGCTCACCGGGCTGTCCACGGCGACCGTCTCCACACTGATCAGCGCGATGCTCGCCGAGGGCGTGCTGGCCGAGGCCGGGCTCGTCGACTCCGACGGCGGCAGGCCGCGCGTGATCGTCCGGATGAACCCCGACCGCGGCCACTCCATCGGGGTCGACGTCGGCGAGACCAGGGTCCGGGTGGAGCTGTTCGACTCCCAGCTCACCGCTCTGGCCAAGGCAGAGCACGCGTTCGCGCCCGGCGAGCACCGGCCCGAACCGGTCGCCGAGGCGGTGCTGGCCGGGATGCGCTCGCTGGTCGCCGAGGCGGGGATCGAGGAGTCGCGGATCCTGGGGATCGGTCTTGGCGTGCCCGGAGTGGTGGTGGCGGGGGAGGGGGCGGCCGCGGTCGTCGACGCCCCGGCCTTCGGCTGGAGCCGCGTCCCGCTGGGCGCGCTGCTCCGCGCGGGCACCCGGCTGCCGCTGCACCTGGACAACGGCGCCAAGACCCTCGGCCTGGCCGAGCTACGGTTCGGAGCGGGCCGCGGCAGCCGTCATCTGGTCGTCGTGCTGGTCGGTTCGGGCGTGGGCGCGGCGCTCATCAACGACGGGCGGCTCTACCGGGGCGTCTCCAACAGCGCGGGCGAGTGGGGGCACACGACCGTCGAACGCGACGGCCGGCTCTGCCGCTGCGGCAGGCGCGGCTGCCTTGAGGCCTATGTCGGGGCGACGGCCGTGCTGGCCCGCCATCCCGGCGGCCTCGGCTCGTCCGAGGAGTCGGCGCTGTCCGCGCTGGTCACCGACACGGGGCCGGAGGCGACGGCGCTGCTGACGGAGACCGTCGACTGGCTCGGGCTCGGGCTGGCCAATCTGATCAATCTGCTCAATCCCGAGCGGGTGCTGCTCGGCGGCTGGGCGGGGCGGCTGCTCGGCTCGGCGTTCCTGCCGGAGATCAGGGCCGCCGCGGGCCGCAGGGCGATGCCCTCGATCTTCGCCGACGCCACGATCGAGCTGGGCGCGCTCGGCCCGGACGCCGTCGCGCTGGGCGCGGCCACCCGCGTCGTCGAGGAGTACCTCGCCACCGCCGCGGCCGCACGGGCCTAGCCGGGCCGGAGGCGTGCCCCCGGCCCGTCAGGGGATCAGACGGAGCTGGCCGTCAGGGTGATCTTGGTGCCGGTGAGCGCCTTGCTGACCGGGCAGTTGGCCTTGGCGTTCTCGGCGGCGGTCAGGAAGTCCTCGGTGGACAGGCCGGGGACCTCGCCGACGACGGTCAGATGGATGCCGGTGATGCCCTCGCCCGGCTGGAAGGTGACCTCGGCCTTGGTCTCCAGCCGGGTCGGCGGGGTGCCCGCGCCGGCGAGGCCGTGCGAGAGCGCCATCGAGTAGCAGGCGGAGTGGGCGGCGGCGATGAGCTCCTCGGGGCTGGTCTTGCCGTCGGCCTTCTCCGCGCGGGAGGGCCAGGAGACCGGGAACTGGCCGACGCCGGAGGAGTCGAGCGTGACGTCGCCGGCCCCTCCCATCAGCGGGCCTTCCCAAACCGTGTGCGCGGTGCGTGTGGTGGCCATGCGGATTCCCCTCGATGCGGTGTCAGAGAGCGTTGATCTTTCGCTCACCAGTATCCCGTACCCGGCTTGTGATGCACGTCACTATCTGACGCGGAAGACTTTGACTGATCAGAAAGTTCTGCATCATGGAAGCACACAGCAAGGATTTCAGACCAGGAAAGTAGAGGACCCCCATGTCCCTCGTACTCGACACCGCCGCCCAGGACCTGCTCTTCCGCGAGGCCCGCACCGCGAACACGTTCACCGACGAGCCGGTCACCGACGAACAGATCCAGGCCATCTACGACCTGGTCAAGTACGGCCCGACCTCGATGAACACCCAGCCGCTGCGGATCGTGCTGGTCCGCTCGGCCGAGGCCCGCGGCCGTCTGGTCGACCACCTGGGCGACGGCAACAAGGCGAAGACCGCGGCGGCCCCGCTGACCGCGATCGTCGCGCTGGACACCGAGTTCCACGAGCACCTGCCCACCCAGTTCCCGCACTTCCCCGGCGCCCGCGACATGTGGGCCCCCGAGGGCTTCCGGATCCCGGCGGGCGGCTTCAACGCCGCCCTCCAGGTCGGCTACCTCATCGTCGGCATCCGCGCGGCGGGCCTGGCCGCCGGTCCGATGACCGGGTTCGACGCCGAGGGCGTCAACAAGGAGTTCTTCCCCGACGGCAAGCACCACGTCCTCGCCGTGATCAACATCGGCAGGCCGGGCGAGGAGGCGTGGTTCGCGCGCAGCCCCCGCCTGGACTACGACCAGGTCGTCACCACCGTCTGATCGACGGCGACGGAGGGCCCCGCTCCGGCGAGGCCCTCCGTGGTCGGTCGATGGTCAGTCGATCCTGATCAGGCGGCGTTCGGCGGCGGCCGTCACGGCGGCGGTGCGGGTCTCGACGCCGAGCTTGCCGTAGATGTGCACGAGATGGGTCTTCACGGTGGCCTCGCTGATGAACAGCTCCTTGGCCAGTTCCCGGTTGGACCGCCCGCGGGCCAGCAGCCCGAGGATCTCGATCTCGCGGGGGCTGAGCGTGGGCTGGGGTTCGCGCATCCGCTTCATCATCCGGCTGGCGACGGCCGGTGACAGGGCCGTCTCGCCGCGCGCCGCGGCCCTGATGCCCTGGAACAGTTCGTCGGGCGGGCCCGCCTTCAGCAGGTAGCCGATCGCGCCCGCCTCGACGGCGCGGGCGATGTCGGCGTCGGAGTCGTAGGTGGTCAGGACCAGCACACGGGGCGGGTCCGGGAGGGCCAGCAGCCGCCGGGTCGCCTCGACGCCGTCGATGCCGGGCCCGAGCTGGAGATCCATCAGCACCACGTCGGGCGAGGTCAGCCCCGCCTTGCGGACGGCCTCCTCGCCGGTGCCCGCCTCCCCGACGATCTCCAGATCCGGCTCCCCGGACAGCAGGGCGCTCAGCCCGGCTCTGACGACGATGTGGTCGTCGGCGATCAGGATCTTCATGGTTCCCTTCCGATGGTCGCCGCGATCACGGTGCCCCCGCCGGGCGCGCTCTCCACGGCCAGGGTGCCACCGACCGCTTCGAGACGGTCCCGCATGGAACGTAGCCCGTACCCACGGCCCTCGCCCGGCGTCGGCTCGGCGAATCCGATGCCGTCGTCCGCGACGTCCAGGGTGACGGCGTCGTCGAGGAAGGCCAGCGTGACCATCACCCGGGACGCCTCCGCGTGCTCGCGGGCGTTGGACAGGGCCCCCTGGGCCACCCGCAGCAGCGCGGCCTGCTCCTCGGGCGGCAGCCGGAACTCCTCGCCCTCGATCCGCAGCCCGACCTTGCCGGGGTCGCGTTCGACGATCCGCCGCAGCCCTTCCGACAGCGAGCCCTGCGCCAGATCGGCGGGACCGAGCCCGCGCACGAACCGGCGGGCCTCTTCCAGCCCCAACTCCCGGACCAGCTCCGCCCTGGCCACATGCGCCTTGGCGGTCTCGGGGTCGGTGTCCCAGGCGCGCAGCGCGGCCTGGAGCAGCATCCCGATGCTGGTGTAGCCCTGGGCGAGCGTGTCGTGGATCTCCCGGGCGAGCCGTTCGCGTTCCGCGAGCACCCCGGCGGCGTGCTGGGCCGTGGCGAGCTCGCCGCGGGTCCTGGTCAGCTCGTCGATCAGGCTCTGCAGCGCGAAGAAGATCACCGTGGTCATTCCGGCGACGGCCAGCGGCCCGAGCACCATGCTGAGATCGAGCCCGTCCCGGGCGTCCAGCCGGATCCGGGTGAGCATCACGGCGAGCGTCACGACGAGCACCGCCACGACCGTCGCCCGCCGCGACAGCACCCGCATGGCCACGAACCCCAGCGGAATCCCGCACCAGGCGAAGCTCGGCGCGGCCTCCACCAGCACCAGCCAGCAGGCCAGGACCGCCAGGAACCACCAGCGGCGGCCCCGTGCCCCGAGCCGCTCCCAGGCTGCGACCCCCAGGAAATAGACGGTCACGAGCGCTCCGGCGAGGACGAGCTCGAGTTGCTGGCCTTCCAGCCCGTGCCGCGTGTACAGGCGCACGCACGAGGAGAGAACCAGGGCGAGAAAGCCCAGGTGCACCGCCGTCAGCAGCAGCCGGTCCGTCCGCGACGTGTTCACGTTGCCACCCCCTGTGATCACGCTATCGGACCGGTTCCGGCGGCGGATCAACCGATCGGTTGACTCCGGGATCGACCTTCTCCGCGATGGTTTGCGGCCCCGCGGCGGCCAGTGTGGAGAGTGCGAGGTCACCGGGACCGAGCAGCCGAGGAGGAGCACACCATGAAGAAGATCATCGCCGTCACCGCCGCCGGTCTCGCCGTGGGCGCCGGCGCCCTGGCCTACTCCGGTTCCGCCGTCGCCGCCCGTGACGGCCAGGGAGTCCAGCAGGCCACCACCCTGAACACCGACTCGGCCCTCCGGGTCGCGGATGCCGTTCAGAAGGCGGCGGCGAAGGAGAACCAGCGGGTCAGTGTCGCGATCGTGGACCGTTCGGGTGCGGTGAAGATCATTGTTCGTGGTGACGGCAGTGGTCCGCAGACCGAGGAGTCGGCGAAGCGTAAGGCGTTCACCGCGGTGAGCTTCGGTCGTTCGACCACGGA
>NZ_BAAGZI010000300.1:0-7400 GCF_054778695.1 Actinocorallia lasiicapitis | reverse complement strand
GCTGCTCGGCGGCGGCGGTGACGCCGACCCCCTCGGCATCGGCCTGGCGCTGCTGGCGGGCCTGACCTGGGCGATCTACGGAAGCTGTGTCGCCGCGCTGATCCGCCGCGGCCACGGCGAACGCCAGGTCGCGGGCGCGACCTTCGGCCTCGCCGCCCTCCTGCTCCTGCCGGTGTTCGCCGCCGGCTCGACCGGCTGGATCCTGACCGCCCCCGGCCTCACCGTCGCCCTCTACCTCGGCGTCATCACCACGGCAGGCGCCTACCTCCTCTACGTCCGCGGCCTCCGCACCGTCCCGGTCGCCACCGCCATGACCCTGACCCTCGCCGAACCAGCCGTAGCCGCCCTCATCGGCCTGGCCTTCCTCGGCGAACACCTCACCCCCGCAGGCTGGACGGGCCTCCTCCTCGTCGCCGCTTCTCTGGCCCTCCTCGTCAAGGACGGTCGGTAGGATCCCTGCCGGACGAGAGGGCGGGGTGACGCGCTGGGGATAAATCGGCGATCTGACTGCGGAATTTTCGGTTGGCTTGCACCATGGGGGGTTATGGACGACGACGCCCTGCCACGTGACCTCGCCGACCTGGCGGACCCGGTCCGCGCGGTCGCCGCCCAGGACGCGCTCCGGGCTCAGCGGGAGTATCCGCTGATGGTGCTGGCGGGGCCGATGTTCGGGGTCGCCGAGGAGACGCCGCACGGGTGGCGGGTGCTCAGCCTCGGTGAGGCCACCCCGCAGTGCAGCCGCGACGACCTCGCCAACCATCTGCGGGACCTGCGCGGCGACCCCGACTACCAGGACGCGGCCCGGATCCTCGACTGGGAACGGCACGACGAACTGACCGTCGCGGGGCGCCGGTTCCGGGTGATCCGGGTGGAGCAGGTGCTGCGCGTCAACGAGACCGAACCGGAACCGCCGCGCCCCACCGACCTCGACCCGCGCGTCCCCTACGCCCACCCGGACGAGATCCTGCCGGCGTTCCCGCCGCCGCAACCCGAGCTCGCCGCCCAGTTCGTCGCGGCACTGTCCCGCCCGACCTTCCTGTCACACGAGGCGCTCAACGACGCGCACCGCGCGGCCGCCACCCACCCGATCCTGCATCCGATGCGTCCCGCGTTCTCGATCGCCGAATACCTGCATGACGGGTGGCGTGCCGCGACGGCCGCGTGCCCGACCCCGACACACGCCCGCAACTCCCTCGCCGACTACCTGCTGAACGTGCTGCCGGTGCTGGAACATCCCGGTCCCGCCCTGCTCACCGCCTACGCCGACGCCGCGCATCTGCTGACGGCGGCACGGCTGCACCAGGTGCACGTCGAGGGACGGCACTGGCGTGTCGTCCGGCTGGAGAAGGTGGCCAGGCTCGGCCCGGACGGCCCGGAGACGCCGCGCCCGTCCGACTTCGACCCCGACCCTCCGATCGAGGTGCTCGCCCTGCAGTTGCGTGCCGAAGGCCTGCTCGAAGACTGACGAGGCGCGCGTCACACCCCCCGGATGTCACGTTCCCGCGGGCGGGTTTGTCATAGAGGTATGAACCCGCTCCGGACGATGTTCAGCCAGATCGCGCTGTACTCCTTCGTGGTGCTCCTCGCCACCGGCGCGTACCTCACGGCGTTCTACGACCCCTCGATGACGACGGTCCCCTACGACGGCGCGTACCTGCCGCTGCGCGACGTCCCCGTCAGCCACGCCTTCGACTCGACCGTCCACCTCAGCCTCGACGTGCGCGGCGGGCTGCTGATGCGGCAACTCCACCACTGGGCGGCGCTGCTGTTCGTCGCCGCGATCTGCCTGCATCTGCTGGCGAAGTTCTTCGGTGGCCACTTCCGGCACTGGCTGCTGTGGGTGACGCTGCTGCCGCTCGCCATGGTCGCCGCGCTGAGCGGCACGATCCTCCCCGACGACCTGCTGTCGGGCGGCAGCCTCGGCCTGCTGCAGGGCGTCCTGCAGTCGATCCCGCTGATCGGCACCCGGCTCGCGTTCTGGCTGTTCGGCGACGGGATCCCCGGCAGCCAGATCATCGACCGGATGTACTGGGCGCATCTGCTGCTGCCGCTGGTCATCGCGGGGCTCCTCGCTGTCCGGGAGCTACGGGAGCGGCCGCGCCACTCGGCGGCGTTCTTCTTCGCGGTGTGCGGGGTGCTCTGCGCGCTGGCGACCGCGGTGCAGATCAACCCGATCTGGAAGCTTGGGCCGTCCCGGCCGGGTGACACGACGTCGGGTGCTGTTCCCGGGTGGTATCTGGGCTTCCTCGACGGGGCGATCCGGATCATGCCGGGGTGGGAGCCGTCGGTGTTCGGGCGGCCGCTGACGTTGGCCGTCCTGGTTCCTGCGGTGCTGGTGCCCGGGGTGTTCTTCGCCTTTCTGGCGGTTTATCCGTGGCTGTCGCGCAGGCTTCCGATGGACCGTGCGGCGACGGGGGGTGGGCTGGTCGCGTTCTATGTGGTGCTGTGGGGGGCGGCGGCCAACGACCAGTTCGCGTTCCATTTTCATCTGTCGTTGTACGCGGTCACGTGGACGTTCCGGGTCGCGGTCTTTGCCGTTCCGCTGCTGGTGTACGCCGGGATCGTCCGTATTCGCCTCGGTCTGGCGCGGCGTGAGGAGCACGAGAAGATTCACGGTCGTGAGACGGGGCGGATCGTGATGGACGCTGAGGGGCGTTTCACCGAGCTCACCGTGCCGCTCAGGTGAGGTGCCTGCGTTGATCGTGTCGAGCTGCGGCGAAGTGACCGTTTCGGCGCCGTCAAAGGGTCGCTTTGGCACTGCTCGACACGATCATGCTGTGTGAAGGGGCTGCCGGGAGGGTCGGGGATCTGGTGGAATGTGCGGATCGTCTTCGGGGAGGCAGCGTGCGCGAGGGGCTCGAACTCGGCGGACGCTACCGGCTGACCGGCCTGCTCGGGCGGGGCGGGATGGGTGAGGTGTGGCGTGCCCGGGACGGTCGGCTCAATAGGGACGTCGCCGTCAAGCTGCTTCCCGTTCATGAGCATGCCGATGCGGCGAGTGTCGCGCGGTTCCGGCGTGAGGCCGAGATCGCGGCGGCGATCAGCCACCCGGGCATCACCACGGTCTTCGACATCGATGAGCAGGACGGTCTGCTCTACCTGGTGATGGAGCTGCTGCAGGGGTCCGACCTCGAGGCGCTGCTCCGCTCCCACCCGTCCGGCCTGCCGATCGGCCAGGTCACGGCGATCGCCGAGGGTCTGCTGGACGCCCTCGCCACCGCCCACGCGGCGGGTGTGATCCATCGCGATCTCAAGCCCGCGAACGTGATGCTGCTGCCGTCCGGCCGGATCAAGCTCTGTGACTTCGGGATCGCGGGGCTGTCGGACGCCACCCGCATCACCCGCACGGGGATGCTGGCGGGGACTCCGCTCTATATGGCGCCCGAGCAGTTCCGGGGGGCGCGGGCCGACCCTCGGACGGATCTTTATGCGACGGGCTGCCTGCTTTACTCGCTGCTGACCGGATCGCCCTGGATCGATCCGTCCGATGGGCTCGCTTCGGTGCTCTATCAGCAGCTCGAGACCGTACCCGTGCCGCCGCGTGAACGCCGTCCCGAGATCCCCGAGCATCTCGACGCCCTCGTCGTCGCGCTGCTCGCCAAGGACCCGGCCACCAGGCCGTCTTCGGCCGAGGAGACCGCCCGGTCACTCACTCCCCCGACGGAACCCGCCTTCGCACCACCTCCCGCGCCCGCGCCAACCCCGCCCCCGCCGCCCGTGCCCGCACCCGCGTCGGCGTCGGCGGACGTGTCCCGGTCGCTCTCGCCGTCGCCCGGCGCTGCCCCTCGCCTCCACGAGTCCACGCTGCCCGACCCCGGTCTCACAGCGCCCGCGTTCGAGGCTTTGCCGTCCGGTCTCCGGGGATCGCGCGGGACGAAGGCCAGGTTGAGTACTGCACTCATGGGTGTCGCGGCGCTCGCGATCGTGCTGATCATCACGGTTCTGATCTTCAAGAATTCAGGGCCGTCCGGCATCCCCGGTGCGACGGCCGCGGGCACGGTGCTCAAGGTCGGCGAGACCGCGCACGTCCCGCTCCAACGGGTCCCCTACGGTGGCGCCCGCCTCCTGGACGTGACCGTCACCAAGTTCGAACGCCTCACCACCGACTGGCCGGGGCAGGTGGTGTGCGCCCATGTGACCCTCCACAACACGGGAACGACGGCCATCGCCAAGGAATCCTTCGACCGGACGCTGGCCCGCACCGCGTTCCGTCCCGTCACGGACAGCGGCGCGTCGGTCGGGTTCTTGGCTCAGTTTTCCGACGAGGAGAACATCCTGTTCAAGAAGAAAACGGGCTGCGGCACCTTCACGGAGGCCGATCTCGCACCCGCCGCCACCGTCACGGCCACCCTCCAGTTCGTGGGCCCGCCCCCCATGGGCACCGCTCAGGAGACCACCACCGGTATCAGCTACACCCTGGGTCCTGACTACGCCGTCCGCTGGGTTCCCTGACGTGGCCGGACCTTCCACATAGATGGCTTGCCATATATTCTCATGGCAAGCCATCTATTTCAGGGGGCGTCATGAATGAACTCCGTGCACCGATCGATCGGCATGAATCGCTGGGGTACCAGGTCAACCATCTGGCGCGGCTGCTGGAGCAGGCGCTGCGCGTCCGTATCGCCGAGCACGGGGTGGTGCCCGGCCAGTTCGCCCAGCTCCTCGCCCTCTACGCGGAGGACGGCGTGACCCAGAACCAGCTCTGCGAACGGGTCCGCATCGACCAGTCGACGATGGCCCACACCCTCAAACGGATGGAACGCGACGGCCTGATCGAGCGGACCGTCGACCCCGCCGACCGGCGCCGCTCCCACATCACGCTGACCGGGCGGGCCCGCGACCTCCAGCCCGTCCTGACCGAGGCCGCCCTCGACGTCAACCGGCAGGCCACTCGGCCGCTGTCCGAGGAGGAATCCCGGACTCTTCTGGCGCTGCTCACCCGGGTGATCACCGGCCTGGAAGCGCCGCCTGAGGGCTCGGCGTCATGCTGAAGCGCGCCCATCCGATCGCCGGATTTCTGGCGTTCGCCACGATCCTGACGTTCTGGGTCGCGACGGCGGCCGCCGAACTCAGCGGTTCCGAACCGGCCGTCACCCAGGTCAAACAGACGATCCCCTGGGGGTTCCTCGTCCTGATCCCCGCCCTGGTGCTGACCGGCGCCAGCGGTTTCCGCCTGTCGGCCGGATCCACGGCCCGGCTCGTCGTCGCGAAACGCCGCCGGATGCCGTTCATCGCCGCCAACGGCGTGCTCGTCCTCGTCCCGACCGCCCTCGCCCTGGCCGGCCTGGCCGCGGACGGCGACTTCGGCACGCTCTTCTGGGCCCTCCAAGCCGTCGAGCTGGCCGCCGGCGCCGTCAACCTCACGCTCCTGGCCCTCAACCTCCGCGACGGCCTCCGCCTGACCCGGCGTCGGACGAACCGAGCGCGATCCGAGCGGAGCGACGCCCCCGGAGAGCGCCTCCCACGGGGTCAGTCGGAGCCGTAGGTGGGGTGGTGTTCTTGGAGGGAGTTGGCTAGTTGTTCGGCTAGTTCTTCGGCGTCCAGGCGCTTTTCGATCTGGCGGAGGTCGGCGATCTTGGCGGCGGTTTCGGGGCGGCGGGGGGCGAGGATGGAGCAGCAGTCCTCGTCGGGGAGCTCGGAGATCGAGAGGGTCTTGACGCGGCGGGCCTGATCCATGATCTCGGATTTGTCCATGCCGACCAGGGGGCGGAGGATCGGGAGATCCACGGCGTCGTCCAGGGCCGTCATGTTGATCAGGGTCTGGGAGGCGACCTGGCCCAGGGAGTCGCCCGTGATGAGGGCGCCGGCCCTGCGGCGGTCGGCGAGGACCTCGGCGGTCTTCAGCATCAGACGGCGCTGGGCGATGATCGCGAGACGGTCGTCGCCCGCGGCCTTGATCTGCTGCTGGGCCTTGCCGAACGGGACGACGAACAGCCGGGAATCGCCCTGGAACTTATCCAGCTCGCGGACCAGCGCGTAAGCCTTGTAGATCGACTCGGGGCCGGTGAACGGCATCCCCGAGAAGTGCAGGTAGTCGACGCGCAGGCCGCGCCGCATCATCCGGTAGGCGGCGACCGGCGAGTCGATGCCGCCCGACATCAGCACCAGGCCCCGGCCCGACGAGCCGACGGGCAGGCCGCCCTGGCCGAGCGGGCCGTCGGTGTACACGAACACCTCGTCGCGGTCGACCTCGATCGAGACCGTGATGTCGGGGCGCTTCAGATTGACCGGCAGCCCGAACTTGACGTTGATCGCCGAGCCGACCGAGACGCCCAGCTCGGCGCTGGTCACCGGGAAGCGCTTGTCGCGGCGGCGCGGCCGGACGGCGAACGAGCCGCCGCCCGCCGTCAGCGGATGCTGCGCGACGACGTCCAGCGCCGCCTGCGTGGTGGCCTCGACGGTCTTGTCGACCCTCCACACCCGGTGGACGATCACGATCCCCATGACGTCCTCGAGCCGCTGCGCGACCTTCTCGACCCGCTCGGCGTCCGCCCCCGGCACCCGGATGACGATCACGCCGGAGCGCTGCCAGAGGTCGATCTTCTCGCCGGTCGAGGCGACGGCCTTGCGGATGTTGTTCTGCAGCCGCTGTTCGAACTGGTGGCGGTTCTTGCCCTTGAGGACGATCTCGCCGAGCTTGAGCAGGACACAGGGCTCACCGATGGCATTCGCCACGGTCATGATCAGAAACCTCCGCTGGACGTTCAGGGCTACCTTTCAGTTTAGGTCCTAGAATCAGACTGGTTTCCCAGCCTCCCTCCAGGCGAAGGAACGTGCCCGTGCCCGTCGATCCCGCCCGGCCGTCCGTCAACACCCGCTGGCCCCTCCCCCGCATGCCCCGGCTCCGTCCGGCGCTGCCGCTGCCGTGGTTCCCGCCAACGACCGCGGCCGGCGCGGTGCTGGTGCGCCATCCCCGGCTGTTCTCGGCGCTGTTCCCGCTCTATCTGGCGTCCTATCCGGCGCTGGCGCTGAAACCACGCGAACGCGAGCTGGTGATCTTGCGGGCGTCGTGGAACGCGGGCGGCTACTACGAGTGGGGCCACCACGCCAACGTCCAGCGGGCGCTGGGCCGCGACTGGGCGTGGATGCGCCGGATCGCCCTGGGCCCCGACGCCGACGGCTGGGAGCCCCGCCAGGTCGCGCGGCTGCGGGCCGTGGACGAGCTGTACACCGACCAGCGGATCGGCGACGACACCTGGCGCCGCCTGTACTTCCTGTCGCCGCGCCAGCGCACCGAACTCTGCCTGGTCGCCGGGTTCTACGACGCGGGCGCCTCCCTCTACGGCAGCCTCGGCGTCCCCTACGACGGCTGGAGCCGCACCCCGCTCACGCTCGCCTCGCCGCCGCCGCGCACGGCCCCGCTGCGCGACACCGGCCCGCTCCCCGCCCCGATCCCGGCG
>NZ_BAAGZI010000299.1:0-7401 GCF_054778695.1 Actinocorallia lasiicapitis | reverse complement strand
GCCCGCGCGCCAGGAACGCCAGGTTCGCGACGGCCCGCGCGGCCAGCGCCGGATCGATCTCCAGGCTGACGACGTCGCAGCCCAGCGCCGACAGCAGCCCCGCCGTCCAGCCGGAGCCGGTGCCGATCTCCAGGATCCGGCCGCGCGGATCCAGCAGCCGGGCGAACGCCGTGACGATGCCGGGCGCCGACAGCGACGAAGTCGCCTCTCCCCTGCCCAGCGAAGGGTCGCCCGCCCCGTCGTCGGCCTGGGTGATGATCACCGCGTCGGCGTAGGCGGTCTCCAGCCAGCCGACCGGATCGGCCGCGCGGTCGATCCGGAACCCGGCGGACGCGCCGACGTCCAGCCGCGCCCACGCCTGATCGGGGACGAACCGGTGGCGTTCCACGGCGAGTAGGGCGGCGCGCCAGCGGTCGTCGAACTCGCCGCCCGAGGTCAGCCGGCCGGCCAGCGCCGCGTTGAGGCCCGCCGCGTCAAGCCTTGTCGCACTCTGCTCCACCCTCCTGTTCTTACCCTGGATTCCGGCGCGCCGAATATGTTTGACCGACCCGGGGGCATGGGCGGCCCCGTCAGCGCATGTGGGCGCGGACGAGGTCCTCGGTCTCGGCCCGCAGTTTGAGGAAGTCGGGCTCCCGTTTGAGCAGGAGGTCCCGTTCGGCGGGCAGGGCGACGGGCAGTTCGGCGGCCACCCGTCCTGGATCGCTGGCGAACACGATCACCCGCTGGGCCAGGAACACCGCCTCCTCGACGTCATGGGTGACCATCAGGATCGTGGTCCCGGTGTCCTGCCAGACCTTCCGCAGGAAGAGCTGCATGTCGTCCTTGGTCTGGCAGTCCAGCGCCCCGAACGGCTCGTCGAGCAGCAGCACCGACGGTTCGCAGGCCAGCGCCCTGGCGATCGCGACGCGCTGGCGCTGGCCGCCCGACAGCTCTTTCGGCAGCCGTCCGCCCAGCCCTTCGAGCCCGACCTCCCGCAGGTACCAGGCGACGCGTTCGCGCCGCTCGGCCCTGCTGAGGGGCAGCAGTTCCAGCCCGAACGCGACGTTCCGCTCGACGGTCCGCCACGGGTGCAGCGCACCGGTCTGGAACACCAGCCCCCGTTCGGGGCCAGGGCCGCGCACCGGAGCGCCGTCCAGGGTGATCTCCCCCGCGGTCGGCGCGTCGAGCCCGGCGATCAGCGACAGCAGGGTCGATTTGCCCGAGCCGCTGGCCCCGACGATGCAGACGAACTCGCCGCGCGCGACCTCCAGCGAGATGCCGTCCAGGGCGCGGACCGCGCCGAAGTCGCGGGTGATCCCGGTCAGCCTCACGGCTGCCACCTCCCGATCCGGTCGCGCAGCACCCGCAGCGCGACGTCGATGGCCAACCCGATCAGCGCGATCACCACGAGCACCGCGAAGATCTTGTCGGACTGCAGGAACCGCCCCGACCGGGCGATCCGGTAGCCGAGCCCCGACTCGGCCGCGATCAGCTCGGCGACGACCACGAGGTTCCAGGCGACCGCGAAGTTGACGCGCAGCGCGTCGAGGATGCCGGGCAGCGCGTACGGCACGACGACCTTTCGCAGCACCTCGCCCTGGCGGGCCCCGAGCGTCGCCGAAACCTGCCGCAGTTCCTTCGGCACCACCTTGACGGCGTCGGCCGTCATCAGCGTGTTGAAGAAGACCACCCCGATCACCAGCAGTGCGATCTTGGAGCCTTCGCCGATGCCGAGCCAGATCACCAGCAATGGAATGAACGCGCCCGCCGGCAGGTACCGCAGCAGCCCGATGACCGGTTCGAGCATCGCGTGGGCCGCCGGGTAGGCGCCCATCAGGATGCCGAGCGGCACCGAGATCAGCGCGGCGATCCCGAACCCGTACAGGATCCGGGCGGTGCTGGCCCAGGTGTCGTCGGCGAGCTGCCCCGACCGCGCCATCTCCCAGCCCGCCGCCCAGGTCGCCCCGGGCGACGGCAGGAACTCCTTCTCGACGATCCCGAGCGCGCTGAGCAGGAACCACAGCGCCAGCGGGACCGCCGCCGCCCCCGCCCGCAGCACGCATCTGACCCGCGCCGGGACCGGCGCGCCCAGCCGGAACAGCGCCGGAATCCGCAGGCCGGGACGGCGCCGCGGCAGCGGACCCCAGCCCTCCCGCCCCGCGACGGCCGCCTCTGCCGGAATCACGCTCATCGGCGTGCCCCTTCCGTGATCGGTGGCGGTCAGTTCTTCAGGCCCTGGACGAACTTGGGCTCCAGCAGCCCGTCGAGCGACGGCTTGACGTCCGCGAGCTTGGCCTCGACCAGGAATCCGGCGATCTGCTCGGCCTGGAACGCCAGGTTGGTCGGCTCGGTGCCGGGGCCGAACGCCTTGAGGTTGTCGGCGAGCGAGAAGATCGTGGTGCCGGCGTCGTAGGACTTGTAGTCGGCCTCGGAGACGTCGGCGCGCTTGGCCATGATCGCGATGGCCTCGGCCGGGTTCGCCTGGATCCACTTCAGGGTCTCGAACCAGGTCTGGACGAGGCCTTGCACCTGCTCGGGATGGTCGGCGACGAGCTCCTTGTCGACCACGAGGTGGTCGGGGATCGCGCCGGGGAAGTCCTTGGACGTCGCGATGGCCTTGCTGCCCTTGAGTTTGAGCGCCGTGGTGGTGAAGGGCGCGAACGCGCCGACCGCGTCGACCTTCCCGGACGCGAACGCCGCCGCGGCCGCGTCGGTCGGCAGCGGCTTGAAGGTGACGTCCGCCTGGGTCAGGCCCGCCTTCTTCAGGGCCAGCAGGAGCAGGTAGTGGTCGACGGTGCCGGGCTCGGCCGCCACCGTCTTGCCCTTGAGGTCGGCGAGGGTCGCGATGCCGGGCCGGGCGATAATCTGGTCGTTGCCGGTCGAGTTGTCGTTGACCAGGACGATCGTCTGCTTCGCGCCGCCCGACACCGAGGCGAGCGTGTCGTTCAGGGTCTGGCTGTTGGCGTCGATCGCGCCGGAGGCCAGCGCCTGGAGGGAGTCGGTGTAGCTGTCGAAGTACTTCAGCTCGACGTCGACGCCGTTCTTGCCGAACAGGCCCTTCTCCTGGGCGATCTGCCAGGGGAACCAGCCGGGCCACGCGGAGAAGCCGAGGGTGATCTTGCCGGGGGCCGCGCCGTCGGCGGGGTCGTCGGCGCCGCCGCAGGCGGTGAGCAGGGCGCCTGCCAGCAGAACGGCGCTCAGGGATTTGGCGATGCGCATTTCAGGGCCTTCCAAGACGGGCCCGGCGGGCAGCCGGGCGTCGACCGACCTCCCGGGCTTTTCTCCCGCCGTGGAACGGCCGCTGACGCCGCCGCCTGCATCTCTCGGACCAGTCCACCTCGCGGTGCGGAACCCTAGACGCGCCTCGCGTGATGCGAGTCGGGTCCAGCACACTCCCAGGCGATTTCGCCCGCGTTAAACGACCGTTCCACTCCTGTGACTCTTGATACTTCGTGAGACGATGCATAGGCTGCCGAAGTATGGGAGCGATCCTGACCGAACCCGCTTATTTCGTCCTAGCCGCCCTCCTGGACGGCCCCCTCCACGGCTACGCGATCATCAAACGCGCCGAGGCCGACTCGGGTGGCCGTGTCCGGCTGGCCGTCGGCACCCTCTATGGGGCGCTCGACCGGCTCGCCGGGCAGGGGCTCGTCGCCGTCACCCGTGAGGAGGTCGTCTCCGGCCGGCCGCGCCGCTACTTCGAGCTCACCGAACCGGGCGCCGCCGCCCTCGCCGCGGAGGCGTCCCGGATGGCCGCCGCCGCCCGTCTCGTCACCCACCGCCCCGACCGTCCCGGTTCCCCCGGCCTCACCCCAGCCTGACCCCCCGAAAGGCACCCCTCTTATGCGCCCCGAACGCCTCTACGCCGCCTTGCTGCGCGCCTACCCCAAGCCGCACCGCGACGCCCACGGCCCGGAACTCCTCGCGACGCTCGCCGAGACCTCCCCCGACCGAATCTCCCTCCACGAAAGCACCGCCCTGCTCAGGGGCGGTTTCCTCGCCCGGCTCCGCCAGCCCGCCGACCGCCCCGCCCTCCTCGACGGCCTCGCCATCGGCCTGCTCGCGATCACCCTGCAGGGCGTCAACGGCGTCCTGCCCGGTGGTGGATCCGTGACCATAGCCGAGGTACTCGGCGCGCTCCTTCCCCTCGCCATCATGCGAGGCTGGGCCTTCGCGGCGTTCGGACTCGCCCTCGTGGCGGCCGCGAAGGTCGCCAAACGCACCTACTTCGATCCCGATACCATCCCGTATGGAGCCGGCCACTACCCGCTCGTGCCCGCAATCGTCGGGATCGTCGTCCTTGTCGGCGGATGCGGCATTCTCGCCTTCGCCCGGCTGCGGGGAGCCCGAACGGCTCGACGGTCTTGGCTCTGGCTGGTCTGGCCGCTCCAGTACCTCCCCTTCACCCACTGGGGTGGGCACTTCGGCGGGATGACGACTTTCATGACCCAGCAGTACTTTCTCCCCATGCTGCTTCTGCTGATCGCGACCCTCATCACGGCCGATCGACGATGGGCCATCGGCGCAGCCCTGTACTGCACTTACACGCTGAGTTTCTGGCTCTACCAGCCCTTCGCGCTGATGGGACAGTTCCCGATCTCGGGCTTCGAACTGACCTTTGCAGCCCTGACGGTGGCGGCTGTGGCGTTGAGTCTGTTGCGGCGTGGTCGGGTGCCGTTGTTTCGGTGAACGGCGCATAGCAGTGGCGGTTGGAAGGCGTCCAGTGAAGTAAGTGTGCTCTCACTCGTTGACCAGGTTGTTGTGGCGTTGGGGATCGGTTGACCGGGCGGTCAATCGGGGGACATTTCGGACGGGACGAGGACGTCCCGTGGTTCCCCCGGAGGTGGCGGATGTCTCTGAAGTTCAACTACGAAGCGGCGGTGGCCTTTGTGGCCGGCCTGGCCGCGCTGCTCGCGCCGGACCTGTGGGCCGACGGCGCGGGCCGTGAGCCCCTGATGGTGCTCGGTGTCCTGCTCCTGCTGTCCGGTCTGTACGCGCTGCTCGGCGCGGCGGGCCCGACCGCCTGGACGGCCGCGGCGTTCGCGGCGCTCCTGTTCGTCGCACCGTGGGCTTGGCAGTTCACCGGTGACGACGCTGCATCCTGGACGGCATGGATCGCGGGCGGCGCGGCGGTTATCGTCGCCCTGTACGGCACCACCAAGTCGGCTGACGCCTGACGGGCCAGGCCGCCAGGCCGAACCCGAAGGGCGCGAGACCGGCACTCGCGTGAGGTGGTCCCGGAGCCGCTACGGCCCGGGGCCATCGCCCATTCCCCGGGGGCCCGCATGAACGATTCGCGTACCCGCATCCTCGACGCCGCCGAGGAGCTGTTCGCGCAGACCGGTTACGACGCCACCTCGACGGCCCGGATCGCCGAGCTGGCCGCGGTGCCGAAAGGTCTGGTGTTCCACTATTTCCCGCAGAAGATGGACGTCCTGCTGACCCTGGTCGACGAGCGGACCGTGATCGAGGTGCTGCCGGACGAGCCGCTGCCGGGCGATCCGGCGGGTGCGCTGCGGCGGCTGGCGTCGCGGATCCCGCTGCGCGCGTCGCCGAGTATGCGCCGGATCCTGTTCCGTGAGGCCGACACCCACAAGTCGGTGCGGGAGCGGCTGGGCGCGGTCAACCGGGAGCTGGTCAGGCACGCGCGCCGCGGTCTGGAGCTGGCGCTGCCGGGGGCGCGCGGTGACGCCGCCCGGCTCGAGGTCGCCGCCGCCACCTTCGCGACGGTCCTGCTCTACCAGGAGAGCCTCTACCAGCTCACCGGCGACCGCGTCGACCCCGATGCCCTCGCCGACCTGATCAGCCGCGCCCTTCTGTGATGCCGCGGTTCAGGAGGTGGTCGCGACGATCGCGCTGTCGAGCAGCGCGATGACGACCTGTTTGACCGAGGCGCGCTCGCGGGCGTCGCAGTGGACGAGGGGGATCCGGTCGGGCAGCCCGAGGGCCTCTCTGATCTCGTGCAGGTCGAAGTGCTTGCCGTCGGGGAACTGGTTGATCCCGACGGCGAACGGGATCCCCATCTCCTCGAAGAAGTCGAGGGAGGCGTAGCACTGGTCGATCCGCCGGGTGTCGACCAGGATGACGGCGCCGATGGCCCCTTCGATCAGGTCGTCCCACATGAACGCGAACCGCTCCTGCCCGGGTGTCCCGAACAGGTAGAGCACCAGTGACTGGTCGAGGGTGATCCGGCCGAAGTCGAACGCGACGGTCGTGGTGGTCTTCCGTTCGACGCCCGAGGTGTCGTCGATCCCGGCGGCGGCGTCGGTCATCGCGGCCTCCGTCGTCAGCGGTTCGATCTCCGAGATCGCGCCGACGAAGGTCGTCTTCCCGACCCCGAATCCGCCCGAGACGATGATCTTGGCGGAAATCATCTGGTCAGAGTGCACGGACACCTTCTCGGATCCTCTCCAGGACGGAACGGGACCTGGCGTCGGCCAGCCCCAGATGGTCGTGCACGGTGACCAGCCGTTCGGCGACCAGATCGGCGATGAGCACCCGTGCCACCCCGACGGGCACGCCGAGCGCCCCGGCGACCTCGGCGACCGACACGGGCCGCTGGCACATCTGGACGATCTGCCGCCGTTCGAAGGTGAGCGGCGCGGACAGTGCCGCGGGCGAGGCGCTGACCAGGGTCTCCACCCGGAGCCTTTCGTCGACGGGCCGGGTGCGCCCGCCGGTCAGCACGAACGGCCGGACGATCACACCGTGGTCGTCGACGTCCTCGGCCGTCGGCACCGGCACGGTCGGGCTGGACGGCAGCACCACACGCCGCTGCTCCTCCCGCACCTCGATCATCCGCGGGTCGGGCATCCGGGGTCCGAGCTCGTCGTAGGGCCGGCTCATCGCAGCACCTCGTTCTTCAGCTGGGCGACGATCTGCGGGGTGAGCAGCCCTCCGAACCGGTCACAGAGCAGCGCGATCTCATGGCCGACGAGGCCGAGGTCGCACTGGGAGGTCGACACGACGCCCAGACATGAGCCGTCGGAGATCGCCGACACCAGCAGGAAGCCCCGCCGCATCTCGACCATCACGAGCTTGAGGCCGTCGAACCCGTACTGGCGTGACGCGCTGCGCGCCAGGCTCGTCATCCCGGACACGATCGCGGCGAGCCGTTCGGCGCCCTTGCGGTCGAGCCCGTCCGACATGGCCATCAGCAGGCCGTCGGAGGAGACGGCGACGGCGTCGGTGACCCCGTCGGTGGCGCGCACGAAGTTGCCGAGCAGCCAGTTGAAGCTCTGCACCTCGGAAATAGCCTGTGCCATGGTGGGGTCAGTTCTCCCTTCCGGGATCGTTGTCGCGCTGCTGGGGACCGGCGGCCGAACCCCGCTGGTAGCCGGACCTGAAGTTGGTGAGCATGTTCGAGACCTCGCCGGGGGTCCGGTCGGGGGGCGCGTCGGGGCCGGGGGCAGGGGCGGGCGG
>NZ_BAAGZI010000298.1:0-7419 GCF_054778695.1 Actinocorallia lasiicapitis | reverse complement strand
CGATCACGGCCGCGGCCGTCAGGGTGGCGTAGGCGGGCAGCGGAGCGGCGGCCCTGCCCAGCTCCTTCATGATCACGGTGTATTCGATCGCGCCGAGGCCCGCGCCGCCCGCCTCCTCCGGCAGCGTCACCCCGAGCAGGCCCGCCTGCGCGAACGCCGCCCACAGCGCGGCGTCGTACGCCTCGCCCGTCCGCTCGAACGCCTCGAGCCTCTCCGGAGTCGCCTCCTTGCCGAGCAGATCGGCGGCCAGACCCCTGAGCTGGGTCTGGTCCTCGTCGAGGTTGAAGTTCATCGCTGCCCTTCCAGGAGGTGAAGTCGGCCGGTCCGCGCGAACTCCTCGCGCAGCGCGGTCACGTCGTCGGGGGTCATCCGCCGGTAGGCGGGGTCGCGGCCCGGCCGGAACCAGACCGGGTCGCCGGTGCGCCAGCCCTCCGCGGCCAGCGCACGCTTGAGGATCTTGTTGGAGGCGGTGAGGGGGAGCTCTTCCGCCAGCCGGACGTAGCGGGGCGCCCATTTGGGGTTCAGGCCCCGGAGCGCGGCCGCGAACGCCTCGGGGTCGAACGCGCCGGTGGTCGCGACCATCACCTGGTCGCCGGAGGCGGCGTCGGGAACCCCGTAGACGGCGAAGGTCCCGTCGAGCGGAAGAGCCCGTTCCACCTCGGCGGCGCCGAAGTTCTCGCCGTCGACCCTGAGCCTGTCCAGGGAGCGGCCGACGAAGAACACGTACCCGTTCTCGTCGGCGCGCACGTAGTCGCCCGACCAGAACGCGCCGTCGCGGAGCCGGTCGTCGGCCTGCTCTTCGTAGTAGCCGTCGAACAGGCCGAGGCCCGCGGTGTTGACGAGCTCGCCGGTCACCCCGGGCGGGCACTCCAGGCCCGTCTCGGGGTCGAGGACCTTGACGCCCTCGCCGAGCCGGCCGAGCGCGCCGGGCGGGCCGAACGGGTCGGGGCTGAGGGTGATCGCGGTCTCGGTCGAGCCGTAGGCGTCGACGACGAAGCAGCCGTAGCGGTCGGCGAACAGCTTCTGCTCGGCGGGCGCCGCCTCGTTGCCGAACGCGATCTTCAGCGGGTTGTCGACCTTCTCCGGGGTGGCGGCGACCACGTAGGACAGGGCCTTGCCGACGTAGTGGAGGTAGGTGCAGCGGTGGCGGCGGACGTCGTCCAGGAGGCCGGAGGCGGAGAAGCGGCGGCGCAGCACCAGCCGGGCCCCCGCGGCGAGGGCGGGCGCGTACGCGGCCATGATCGCGCCGGAGTGGAAGAGCGGCATCGCGCTGTAGGCGACGTCCTCGCGGTGCAGGAGGCGTCCGGCGATGTTCTGGCCGGGGACGACCAGCTTGCGGTGGGTGACGCGGACGGCCCTCGGACGTCCCGACGTGCCCGAGGTGAAGATCAGCATCAGCAGGGTGTCGGGCGTGACGCCGTGGTCGGCGAGGCCGGCGCCGGTGTGGCTCGCCAGGAGCTTCGCATACCCGGACGACTCGTGGTCGATCACGCCCAGGTCGTCAAGGCCGATCGCCTGGGCGGTGGCCAGATGGCGGGGCTCTGTGACGATCAGATCGCAGTCGGCGAGCTCGGCGTCGCCTGCCAGTTCGGCGGCCGTCCGCGTGGTGTTCAGGGCGACGATCACCGTCCCGGACAGCGCCGCCCCGCCGAGCAGGAACAGCAGCTCGGGGACGTTGTCGAGCAGCACCCCGACGTGCACGGGACGGTCCGGATCGACGGTCCGCAGCCCGCGCAGCCAGGCGGCCCGCACCGCGCACTCGCCGACGACCTCGCGCCAGCTCCAGGTCCGCTCCTCGAACGTCAGCCCGGGCCCGTCGTCGTCCGCCCGAGCCCTCAGCAGCTCCGCCACGGTGCTCATGGCGGCAAAACTAGAACAGATTCTAGTTCCTGTCCAGATCCTGTGAAAGTAGGTGCTTGCTGACGTAGAACAGGCGCGGTTCCTTGCCGAAACGAGATAACAGGTTCTCGCCCGTCCCCGTACACTGTGCATCGACTGACGACACAGGGGTGCCGATGACCGCCGTAGAGCCGACCGCAGAGACGCCGACCCGATCACGCAGCCAGCACCAGCGCAGGAAGCGCATCGTGCAGGCGGCCGCCGCGCTGGCCTCGCGCGGGGGCGTCGAGGCCATGCAGATGCGGACCGTCGCCGAGCGCGCCGGGGTCGCCCTGGGCACGCTGTACCGGTATTTCCCGTCGAAGATGGATCTGGTCGTCGCGGTGGTGAGCGAGGAGCTGGATCTGCTCGAGGGGAGCATGGAGCGGCGTCCGCCCGGCTCGTCGACGGGGGCGTCGCGGGCCGTGGAGCTGCTGATGCGGGCGACACGCGGGCTGATGCGGGAGCCGGAGCTGGCCGACGCGCTGATCCGGTCGCTGCTGCTGTCGGACGTCAAGACCAATTTCGGTTCGCGGATGACGGGGATGCTGATGCGGGTCGCTTACGGCGACCAGGCCACCGAGGAGGAACGTACCCTCGTCGGCGCGTTGAACAGCGTCTGGGTGATGGAGATGATCGAGATGCTGCGCGGCCACGCGACCGCCGAGCAGATCCACGCCCGTCTGGAGATCGCCGCAGGACGCCTCCTCGAAGGCGCCTGAGGTCTACCCTGTTCCCATGGAACGACGCGTGGAGATCTACGGCGACGAGAACGACGGCGTGATCATCGAGTTCATCCCCTCCGAGGAAGTCCCCGACGAGTACCGCAAGGACAACAAGATCTTCCTCCCGGGCGAGCAGGCCATCGTCATGAAGAACGCCCAAGACCCCGACGGCCCCGTCCTCTACTTCACCCAAGCCGAATGGGACGCCTTCGTAGCAGGCGTCAAAGACGGCGAATTCGACGACCTCCTCGAAGACCTCCCCGAGGAATCCTCAGCGGGCTGACCGGAGACCCAGCCACCACGAAGCCCCCGAAGACTTCAGGCGTTTACCAGGTGGAGGCGCCGGTGAAGGTGGTTGGGGTTGGGGTGTAGGCGAGGTGGTGGTGGGCGGCGGTGAGGTTGAGGGTGCGTTCTACGGCGAGGTGGCTCAGGGCGTAGCGGGTGAGGCGTGGGGGGTGGGGGGAGCCGGCCAGGAGGAAGGCGCCTTCGGCGGCCGCGGCCAGGGGGCGGAGGGCGCGTTCGGGGAGGTAGAGGCGGCGGGCCTTGATGCGGCGTTCGGCGAGGATCTGGGCGAAAGCGTCGTCGATGACCAGGGGGGCGGCGTCGGTGATGTTGAAGGTACCGGTCGCGTCGGTCTCGGCGGCCAGCAGGCAGGCCTGGACCAGGTTGTCGACGTGGGTGAGGCTGATGAGCTGGCGGCCCGTGCCCACCGCGACCAGGAGCGGGCCGCGGACCGCCGACAGGACGCGGGGCAGCAGCGTGGTGTCGCCGGGGCCGTAGACGGCGTGCGGGCGGAGGATCACCGTCGGCGCGGACGCGGCGCGGACGGCGCGTTCCGCCGCCGCCTTCGAAGCGCCGTAGGCGTTCTCATACCGCGCGACGGGCGCTTCGTCCTCCGTCGCCCGGACGGTCGGACGGAACGGATCGTAGACACTGGCCGTGCTCACGTGCACGAACCGGGTGCCGGGGAAACTCGCCAGGACGTTCCTGGTGCCTTCCAGGTTGGTGGCGAAGAACCCGGCGGCGGGGCCCCAGTCGGTGACCGTCCCGGCGCAGTGCACGACCACGTCCACGCGCGGCGGTTCGGGAAGGACGCCGCTCGTGATGTCCCAGGACCGGTACTCGGCGCGACGGCCGATCCGTTCCTCGGGCACCGAGGGACGGCGGCCGTAGGCGAACACCTTCGCCCCGCGCGCCGACAGCTCCCGGCAGACCGCCCCGCCGACGAACCCCGACGCTCCCGTCACCGCGACCCGCAACGCTGCCCCTCCCCTGCCCGAACCGGGCGCCAAGTCTGCCATGGGACGGTTCGTCCCCCGCCGGTCAGGGGACGAGCCGGGCGGCCCGCTGGTCGAGGACGGCGAGGGTCTGATCGGCCCACGCCACGTTCTCGCGTTCGAAGGCGATCCCGCGCAGCAGCGCCAGGTAGGGGCCAACCCGTTCGGCCGTCGCGAAGAAGTCCTCTTCGGTGCGGCGCTCCAGCAGCCGCAGGCGCAGCCGCTCATAGCGGGCGATCTTCGCTTCGGCCCAGGCGCGCCGTTCGGCGACGTCCGCGCGGACCGCGGCGAGGTCGCCGCCGTCGACCGCCGCGACCTTCACCATCAGCTCCTCGCGCATCGCGCCGGGCTTGGTCGGACCCGCGGTGAACGTGTGGAGCGCCTCCCTGCCCAGCTCGGTCAGCGCGAACAGGCGTTTGTCGGGCCGCCGCTCCTGGTGCACGACGTGCGCCTCCACCAGGCCCTCCTCCGCCATCTTCTCCAGCTCGCGGTAGAGCTGCTGCGGGGTCGCCACCCAGTAGTTGGCCACGGACGCGTCGAACGCCTTCGCCAGGTCGTATCCGGACGATTCACCGTCGAGAAGAGCGGTCATCACCGCGTTGCGCAACGCCATGCGGACATCGTAGTGTCCAACACACTTAGTCAACTAATTTACTAGGAGTTCAAGGCGTCTTTCGCGCGCACCCGCGAAGCCCGCTCCACGAACACCCCGAACCCGCGCCCGCCCCGGGGCGTCCACCTAGGGTGAGTACGGGAGGTTTGTGCAGAATGTCTGATGAAGTGGCCGTCACGATCGACGGCGGGGACAAGGCCTGTGTGAAGCTGCTCCTGGAGCTTCGGGGGCGGATCGCCGCGCTACCGGGAAACACCCTGATCCATCTGATCGCCCTGGACCCGGCCGCGCCCCTGGACCTCCCCGCCTGGTGCCACCTGACCGGCCACACCTACCTGGGCCCCCTCCCCGGCACCCACCACCCCACCTACGCGCTCCGCACCACCCCGACCCCCGCCCCCACCGCACCCGCCTCCCCCTGGCACCGCTCCTGATCCAGCCGCGGCAGGTCGCCCGTTCGAGGCGGTCAGCGGAGGGCCGAGAGGTAGGCGGGGAGAGCGGTGGGGAGGCCGCGGAAGGCCGTGTAGCCGTCCGGGCGGATCAGGAGGACTTCCTCCGGGAACAGGTGGAAAGTGTGCTGGAGCGGGGCGTCCAGGAGGAGGGGGCGGACGTTCGCGGGGAGGTCCGGGACGGGGGTCGCGGTGAGCAAGGTGAAGTGGGGGCCGCGGAGATGGTCGAAGAGCTGGGAGCCGTCCGCGAGGTGGACGTTCGGGGCGCGGTGCCCGGAGTCGGGCCCTTCGGACAGGGAGCTGTCGGGGTAGGCGAGGGTGAGCTGGTGGGTCTCCTCGCCTCGTTTGAACGCGTCGGCCTGGCCTTCGGAAGCCCGGCGGTACAGGGCGGTCGAGATGCCGAGGACCCCAGCCGCGACCGGCAAGCGCTCCTCCTCGTAGGTGTCGAGCAGCCAGGCGGACGCCCCGCCCAGCACGGCCGCGAGCTTCCACCCCAGGTTGTAGGAGTCCTGGACGCTCGTGTTGAGCCCCTGCCCGCCCGCCGGTGAGTGGACGTGCGCCGCGTCCCCGGCCAGGAAGACGCGTCCCGACCGGAACCGTTGCGCCATCCGGATGTTGACCCGGTACAGCGAACGCCACACGATCTCCGCCAGCGCGACGGCGCCGCCGGTGGCCCGTGACGTCAGCGTGCGGTAGCCCTCGTCGGACAGATCGGGTTCGGCGTCGGCGGCGAGCGGGGCCAGGAGCTGGAAGTGGTCGGTGCCGGGCAGCGGGAACAGCGCCAGCGCCAGAAGATGGGTCTCGGGGTCGAGCCAGACCCTGATCTGCTCGCGGTCGACGCCGGTCGCGCGCACGTCCCCGACGAGCATCCGTTCCGACGCGTAGGTCTCCCCCTCGAACACGATCCCGAGGTGCCTGCGGACGAACCCGCGCCCGCCGTCCGCCCCGACCAGGTACCGCGCCCGGACGGTCTCACCGCCGACGACGGCCGTCACCCCGTCGCCGTCCTGGGTGAATCCAGTCAGTTCCGCCCCGAACCGCACCCGCACTCCGAGCTCGGCGAGCCGGTCCCGCAGGATCGCCTCGGTCTTCCACTGCGGCAGCATCAGCACGTTCGGGTAGGGGACGGCCTCGGTGGCCGCCCGCACCTCGCTCAGCACATGCTCCGCGATCTTGACCCCACCGCTCATGATCGCCACCGCCGGGTAGGGCCGGGCCTCCGCCCGGATCGCGTCGAGCACCCCGAGGTCGTCGAACACCTCCAGCGTCCGCGGCTGGAGCCCTTTGCCGCGCGATCCGGCGAACGGCGCGGCGCCCTTCTCGATGACCGTCACCTCGACGCCGCGCCGCGCCAGGTCCACACCGAGGGTCAGCCCGGCCGCCCCGGCCCCCACCACCAAGATCTCTGTCTCTGTCATGCCTCCACCCTGCGCCCGGCCCCTGAGAGGGCGCTGTCAGCGCACTGACAGGCCCGCTCAGTCCGCGGTGAGGAGGGCGCGGAGGGCGGCGCGGTCGAGTTTGCGGGTGCGGCCGCCGTAGGGCAGGGCGGGGAGCCGGACGATCCGGTCGGGGAGGGCGGCGGCGTCCAGGAGGCGCGGGAGGTGTTTGCGGAGGGCCGCCTCGCTCGCGGTGCCGGTGTAGGCGAGGACGACCTGTTCGTCGCCGGTCTCCTGGTCGGGGACGCCGATGATGGCGGCCTCGGCGACGCCGTCGAGCGCGGTGACGGCCGGTTCGTACAGTCCCGGGTAGAGGTTGAACTTGCCGCGGATCAGCATGTCCTTCTTGCGGCCGAGCAGGATGAGGCGGTCGCCGTCGAGGCGGGCGAGGTCGCCGGTGGCCAGTTCGGTGTGGTCGTCCTGCCCCAGATAGGTCCTGCTGAGGTTCGGGCCGGACAGGAACAGTTCGCCGTCGTCGGCGATCCTGGCCTTCACGCCGGGCAGCGGCACGCCCAGCAGGTCGCCGCCGTCGGTGTGGGCGAGTTTCTCGCGGGCGGACGCGATCGCCACGGGGACGATCTCGGTCATCGCGTACACCGACAGGACCTCGGCGTTGGGCGCGGCCGCGACGGCGCGGCGCAGCACCCCGGCGGGGGCGGGCGCGGCCCCGAGAATCACGTGCCGCACCCCCTCGGGCAGCAGTTCCGCGACGTCCAGCAGCTCCGCCAGGTGCACCGGAACGCAGAAGGTGTGGGTGGCGGCCCGGTCGGCGAGCTGCCCGCCGAACTCCTCGGCCGAGCAGAACAGCGGCGGCATCGACCAGCACGCCCCCGCGATCAGCGTGGGTAGCCCGAGCATGAGCTGGTCGGTGTGGACCACGTCGCCGGGCCCGAGCGGCACCCGCTCGCGGAACAGTTCGAGCCCCGCCGCCAGCGAGGCCTCGGTGTGGACGACGGCGCGCGGCGCGGACGTCGTCCCCGAAGTGAAGATCACGACGGCCGGTGCACCCGGCACGGCCTGCGGCGGCTCGACGGGCGCGGC
>NZ_BAAGZI010000297.1:0-7424 GCF_054778695.1 Actinocorallia lasiicapitis | reverse complement strand
GAGCCCCCTGGCCGTGCTGAGGGACGCCCTGCGGAGGCCCGTAGCCCGGCTGGGGGCCGCCGTAGCCGGGCTGGGGGGCCGCCGGACGGTGCGGCTGGGGAGGGCCGTAGCCGCCGCCCTGGCCCGGTCCGTAGGGGTTGGGGGGTTGGCTCACGTGATTCATTCCTCCAAGCGCAGCAACATACGAGTGTTGCCGAGCGTGTTCGGCTTCACCCTGTCCAGATCCAGGAACTCGGCCACTCCGTCGTCATAGGAACGCAGCAACTCCTCGTAGACGACCGGGGCGACCGGGGTTCCCTGGATCTCCTGGAACCCGTGGCGAGTGAAGAACTCCACCTCGAAGGTAAGGCAGAAAACGCGCCGTACGCCCAGTTCCCGAGCGGTCGTCAGAAGCTGTTCCACGATCTGGTGGCCGATGCCCATCCCGCGGCATTGCGGGTCGAGTGCGACGGTGCGGACCTCGGCGAGGTCCTCCCACATCACATGCAGGGCGCCGCATCCGACGACCCCGCCGAACTCCGGGGCGTCCGCGACCCAGAACTCCTGCATGTCCTCATAGAGCTTGACGGTCGACTTCTCCAGCAGACGCCGTCCGGGACCGCCGTAGGTATCGACGAGACGACGTATGGCGCGCACATCGGGCGTCCTCGCCCGCCGGATCGTCAACTCCATAGTGGGGCTGAGACTAGTAGGTGTGAGGACCCATTGCGGTACGTCCCAATAGTCCCTGGGAAAACACTGATCACGAGTTGGTCGCGATAGCGCAACCTGGCGATCACCCTACGTGTTGACCTGCGGATTCGCGCGTTCTGGTTGGCATAGGCTGCCGACTTCGTTAGTCTCTCGGCCGAGTCAGCAGTAAGAACCAGCACCCTGCTGAACCGCCGAATCCCTTCAGCCGTACCCAGCGTCTGAGGGAACCGGGGACCCGCCAAGAATCTTTGGGGTGAGTCCGCGTTCCCGCGGTAGGGCACCTCCGGCCCGAACCCGACAGCTAACCCGGTAGGCGGCCGAGGAGAGGAAGTCCGTGAAGCACGTCCGCAGCAGACTGCTGTGCGCAGTGACCGCCGTCGCGGTCGCGTTCCCGGGAACGGCGCACGCCGATCCGGACCCGATGAAAGAGATCGAGAAGGTCGCCGACCAGCTCGAGGTCGTCAACGAGCAGTTGAACGGCCTGAAGGTGAAGCTGAGCCAGGCCAAGCGCGCCGCGAAGGTCGCGCAGGAGAACGCCGCACGCCAGCAGAAGAACCTCGACGTCGTCTCCGAGCGTGTCGGCAGCCTCGCCGCCACGACCTACATGAGCGGCGGCGCCGACCCGGCCGTCATGTTCGCGACGGCCCAGGACCCGCAGTCGTTCCTCGACCAGACGGCGACGCTCAGCTACTTCGCCGCCCAGGACGGAACCAAGATCACCGCACTGGTGAACGCGATGCAGTCGGCGCAGCGCACCAAGAAGGCCGCCGACGAGCGGGCCGGGCAGGTCACCAAGCTCCAGGACGACCTGAAGGCGAAGCAGAAGGACCTGAACGAGCGGTACTCCAAGGTCCGCCGCCAGATCCTCAAGAAGAACCCCGACAAGATCACCGACATTCCGGTCGTGACCGGGGCGGGCAAGGCGGCCGAGGCGCTCAAGGCGGCGCTGACCCAGCTCGGCGACCCCTACGTGTGGGGCGCGGACGGCCCGAACTCCTACGACTGCTCCGGCCTGACGATGTGGGCCTACGCCCAGGTCGGCATCAACCTGCCGCACTTCACCGGCAGCCAGTGGAACGCCGGCACCCATGTGACGCGCGAGCAGCTCCAGCCGGGCGACCTGGTCTTCTTCTACGGCGACCTGCACCACGTCGGCATGTACATCGGCGACGGGATGATGGTCCACGCGCCGCAGACCGGCGACGTCGTCAAGATCGCCCCGATGGGCGGCCGGCCGTTCGCCGGCGGCGTCCGCATCGCCTAGCTCCGCACCGCCAGGGAAACCGCGGGAAAAAGCGAGAGCCTGCCGGCTCAGGGGAAGAGACGGCAGGCTTCTGTCCGCTGCGGTCGATCAGGGTGACGCGCTTGCTAGATGAGCTGTCGGCGGGCCGCCCACACGACGGCCTCGATGGGGGTGTTGACGTCCAGACGGTCGCAGATCGCGCGAAGCCGGCGGCGCAGGGTGCGCGCGCTGAGTTCGAGCTTCCGGGCCGCCACATCGGCGGTCACGCCGCTGGCGATCTGGGCCAGCAGCCTGAGTTCGTCCTCACTCAGCCGGGGTTCGTCGAACGTCCGGCGTGCGAGTGTGGCCTGTTCCACTCCATCCTCCCTCGTCCTTCGATGATGACCGCAGGGGTGCGTCCGCTAGGCGGCCGCACGGGCGTGCTTTTTGTCAACGGTGGCCAGTCTCGGCCGATGGGTCGTTTGACGCCCCTTCGTGGGGAACGCTGAGTGACGATGCACTTGTCGAGGTCGGGACACGGTGGCAGCCTTCCCTTCCCCGGTTCGTGAATCGTTTCAAACAATCCCTACGGTCCGGAACGCTAGGCGGCCGGATCCGGACCGTCAAGGTCTCAAAGGCCACGAGAAGTGATCAATTCGCCACTGGAAGCGACCACTTATCTCACGCCTTCCGAAGGGCATTGCCGTTGACCTGCGAGAACACGACCCAACCCGGGGGGGAGTGGGCAAATGCGAGCCAGTATTCGTGAGGTCGCTCGCCGTGCGGGCGTCTCAGTTGGGACCGTTTCGAATGTCCTAAACCGGCCAGAAATGGTGGCCGAAGCCACACGGGTGCGCGTTCAAGGCGCCATCGACGAACTCGGCTTCGTCCGGAACGAGGCCGCTCGGGCCCTCCGGAAGGGCGTCGCGCACACGCTCGGCGTCGTCGTCGAGGACATCGCCAACCCCTATTTCACCGACATGGCGCGCGGCGCGGAGGCCGCGCTGAACACAGCCGGTTACGACGCGCTCTGGTGCACCAGCGAGGGATCGCCGGAGAAGGAGCGGCGCTGCCTCGACTTCCTGGAGGAACAGGGCGTCTCGGGGATCATCATCACCCCGGTGGCGCTCGACGCGGCCCGCATCGCCCGGCTGCGGACCCGGGGGATGCAGATCGTCCTGATCGACCGGCGGGTGCCCGGTGCGGGCGCCTGCTCCGTCAGCGTGGACCACGTGCGCGGCGGATCCCTCGCGATAAGGCACCTGATCGCGATCGGCAGGACCGATATCGCCTTCGTGACGGCCGAGCCCGAGCACCCGCCGTTCCGGCAGCGGCGCGGCGGCGCCATGAACGCGCTCGCCCGCGCCGGCTACCCGCCCGCCTTGATCATCAGTATGCGGGACTCGTCCGCCAAGGCGGGACAGAGCGCAGCCAGACGGCTACTGGAGTTTGGAACGCTCCCTAATGGGATTTTCTGCGCCAACGATTTGATGGCGATCGGCCTGCTCAACGAGCTGATCCGCAATGGTGTGAAAGTTCCTCAGGATGTGGCGGTCGTCGGTTACGACGATATAGACCTGGCCGAAACCGCCGTCGTCCCGCTGACCACGATCCACCAGCCGCGCCGCGAACTCGGCCGCAAGGCCACCGAACTCATCCTCTCCGCCGCCGACAACCGCCACCTCCTACTCCGCCCCGAGTTGATCGTCCGAGACTCAAGCGAATAAGCCCTCCTTCGCTTAACGCGAAAGAGGGCCCACTGCGAGCCGTGCGGCCGGGGCGCGGTGTCAGCTTCCCGGCTTGACCAGCGGGAAGAGGATCGTTTCGCGGATGTTCTTGCCGGTGAAGGCCATGATCAGGCGGTCGATACCCATGCCCATGCCGCCCGTGGGCGGCATTCCGTATTCGAGGGCGCGCAGGAAGTCCTCGTCGAGCTGCATGGCCTCGGGGTCGCCGCCGGCGGCCAGCAGGGACTGCTCGGTGAGGCGGCGGCGCTGCTCGATCGGGTCGACCAGCTCCGAGTAGGCGGTGCCCAGCTCGGCTCCGAACCCGATGAGGTCCCACTTCTCGGCCAGCAGCGGCTCGGTGCGGTGCTGGCGGGTCAGCGGGGACGTCTCGACCGGGTAGTCCATCACGAAGGTCGGCTGCATGAGCGTGTGCTCGACCAGTTCCTCGAAGACCTCCTGGACGAGCTTGCCCTGGCCCCACTTGGCATCCCAGTGCACCTCGCGGCCGTCCGCGAGCTTGCGGACGTGCTCGATCGGGGTGTGCGGGGTGATCTCCTCGCCGAGCGCCTCCGAGACCAGCCCGTAGACGGTCCTGCGCGGCCACTCCGCCAGGCCCAGGTCGTACTCGACGCCTTCGTTGACCACGACCGTGGTGCCGAGCGCGGCGACGACGGCCTGCTGGATGGAGCGCTGGGTGAGGTCGGCCATGTCGTTGTAGTCCAGGTACGTGCCGTAGGACTCGAGCATGGTGAACTCGGGGTTGTGCGTGGAGTCGGCGCCTTCGTTGCGGAAGTTCCGGTTGATCTCGAAGACCTTCTCGATCCCGCCGACGACGAGCCGCTTCAGGTACAGCTCGATCGCGATCCGGAGGTACATCTCCATGTTGTAGGCGTTGATGTGCGTCTTGAACGGACGCGCCGCCGCCCCGCCGTGGATCGGCTGGAGCATCGGGGTCTCGACCTCGAGATAGCCCTCGGAGTGCCAGAAGTCGCGGATGGCGCGCACGGTGTCGCTGCGCAGATGCGCCATCTTGCGGGCCTCGTCGTTGACGATCAGGTCGAGGTAGCGGTACCTGACCCTGGCCTCGGGGTCGGTGAGACCGGCGTGCTTCTCGGGCAGCGGACGCAGGCACTTGGAGGTGATCGCCCAGCTCTCCGCCATGATCGACAGCTCGCCGCGCCGGGAGGAGATGACCTCGCCCGTGACGCCCACGTGGTCGCCGAGGTCGACGTCGCTCTTCCAGGCCGCCAGGGACTCCTCGCCGACCCCGGCCAGCGAGATCATCACCTGGACGTCGGCGGTGCCGTCCCGCAGGGTCGCGAAGCAGAGCTTGCCGCCGACGCGCGAGAGCATGACCCGGCCGGTGATCCCGACTTTCTCCCCCGTCTCGGTGCCCGGTTCGAGCTCGGGGTATTTCTCCCGGATCGCACCGATGGTGTGGGTGCGGGGGTAGGTCACCGGGTACGGGTCGACGCCGCTTTCGCGGAGCCGCGCCACCTTGTCCAGGCGGACGCGCATCTGCTCGGGGGCGTCCCCGTAGGAATCAAGATCGCCGTAGGTCTCGTCACTCACGGTGTCAAGGCTATCGAGCCGGGAAAACCCGCGCGAACCGATAAGGCCTACGACGCGGCGGAAGATCCCTGAGCGGAGCCGCCGACGTTCCGTTCGTAGATCAGCCGGAGGCCGTGCAGGGTCAGCCAGGGCTCGAACGCGTCGATGCTCTGCGCCTCCTCCAGCACCAGCGGGGCCAGCCCGCCGGTGGCGACGACCTTGACGTCGTCGGGGTTGTCGGCGAGCTCCTCGGCCATCCGGTTGACCAGGCCGTCGACCTGGCCGGCGAAGCCGAAGATGATCCCCGACTGGAGCGCCTCGACGGTGTTCTTGGCGATGACGTTCCGGGGCCTGACCAGTTCGATCTTGTGGAGCTGGGCGCCGCGGACGCTCAGGGCGTCGATGGAGATCTCGATGCCGGGCGCGATGGCGCCGCCGATGTACTCCCCCTTGGCGGAAATGCAGTCGAAGGTGGTGGCCGTGCCGAAATCGACCACGATGGCGGGGCCGCCGAACAGGTGAATGGCCGCGAGCGAGTTGACGATGCGGTCCGAACCCACCTCCTTCGGGTTGTCCATCCGCACGGGCACCCCGGTCTTGACGCCCGGTTCCACGATGACGGCGGCGACGTCGCCGTAATAGCGACGGAACATCTCCCGCATTTCATGCAGGACGGCAGGGACCGTGGAGCACAGGGCAATACCGGAGATATCGGTTTCGGCCAGCAAAGGGCTCTGCTGCACCAGTCCCTGGAGCACCACCGCGATCTCGTCCGCCGTGCGGCGCGAGTCGGTGTTGATCCGCCAATGCTCGATGACCTCGTCGCCTTCGAAAAGGCCGAGCACGGTATGGGTGTTGCCGACATCAATGGTGAGAAGCATCAGGTCCCCGCTGCTGAGTGGAAGTCAAGGCCGATGTCGAGAGCCGGTGCGGAATGCGTCAGCCCACCTACCGCAAGGTAGTCGACACCGGTCACGGCCGCGTCTCGGGCCCCCGCGAGAGTGAGCCCTCCACTGGCTTCCAGAGTGGCGCGTCCCGCGTTCCGTGCGACGGCCTCCACCAGCAGTTCCGGCGGCATGTTGTCGAGCAGGACATCCGTGGCCCCCGCGGCCAGCGCCTCGTCGAGTTGGGCGAGCGTGTCGACCTCGACCTGGATGTGCAGCTCGGGGTAGCGGGCCCGGACCGCCGCGAACGCCGCGGTGACGCCGCCGGCCGCGGCCACGTGGTTGTCCTTGATCAGGGCGGCGTCCTGGAGGGACATCCGGTGGTTGACCCCGCCGCCGCAGCGGACCGCCCACTTCTGGAGCTGCCGCAGGCCGGGGAGGGTCTTGCGGGAGTCACGGACCCGCGCCTTCGTCCCGGCCAGCTCGGTCTCCCACAGGGCCGTCTGGGAGGCGATCCCGGACAGGTGGGTGAGGAAGTTGAGGGCGATCCGCTCGGCGCGGAGCAGCCCGACCGTGGGGGCGGTGACCGTCAGCAGGACGTCGCCCGCGGCGATCCGGTCGCCGTCCTGGAAGCGCGGCTCCAGTTTGGCCTCGCCGGGCAGCAGCACCTCGAAGACGGTCTCGGCGACCAGTAGCCCGGCCACGACCCCGTCGGCCCGTGCCGCGAAGTCGGCCGTGGAGACCTGGGCGGCGTCGAAGATCGGTTCGCTGGTGACGTCCACCTCGCCGTCCTCGGCCAGAGCCCGTCTGACCAGCGCCTCGACCTCGGCGGGGTCGAGCCCCGCCGCCTTCAGCCGTGCCTCGAGCCCCGGCGTCATCGCCCCACCCCTTCCGGTGTTCTCTTCACGATCAGCACCGCTCATGCGGCCGACTCCTGCCGGACCCTGGCGGGTTCGTAGCGGGTGGCCAGGGCGCTGCCCTGCACCCGGCTGACGAGGTGGCCGAGCCACCGGTCGTCGGCGTCGGGGAAGTCCTCCCGCCAGTGGCTGCCGCGGGTCTCCGCGCGACGTTCGGCGGCCGCGACGATCGCGCTGGCGACCAGGTGCAGGTTGGTGGCCTCCCAGGCCTCCACGCACGGCTCGTCGCTGGTCCTGGCGCCGAGGGCGGCCAGTTCCGCGGCGGCCCTGGCCAGGCCGTCGGCGGTGCGCAGGACCCCGCAGTAACGGCTCATGACCGTCTGGATCTCGGCGTGGACGGACGGGTCGAGCAGACCGTCCCTGACGGGCCGGTGCTCCCCCGCGACCAGCAGATCGCCGCTGAGCGCGGGGCCGCCCAGCCGCGCGGTGC